>NZ_JBXWQW010000001.1:0-201721 GCF_059612585.1 Ruegeria sp. YKSF57
TTTGATAGCATTTATTGCAACAAAGGAGACTGACTATGGGACTGAAACGGACGGACGAATTCCGCGCTGATGCGGTGCGGATCGCGCTGACGAGCGGGCTGACGCGCAGGCAGGTTGCATCCGATTTAGGTGTTGGCCTGCCCGGCAGTCGCCGCTTGCGGCGATGAGAGGGGGGCGATCCGGGCACTGAAGATGGCTATCGCCTTACGACAGCCACCAACAGGCTGCATCCACCATACGGATCGCGGCAGCCAATACTGTTCGCACGACTATCAAAAACTCCTGCGCCAGCATGAGTTCCAGGTGTCGATGAGCGGCAAAGGCAACTGCTATGACAACTCCGCTGTCGAGACGTTCTGCAAGACGATCAAGGCTGAGCTGATCTGGCGCAGGTCGTGGCAGACGCGCAGAGATGCGGAACTGGCCATCTTCCAATACATCAACGGTTTCTACAATCCGCGAAGGCGGCACTCAGCCCTCGGCTGGAAAAGCCCGGTCGCATTCGAAAGGAAAGTGGCTTAAACGAGCACCTGGGGCGGCACGAAAACGGGACAGGTCCACGACCCCAAGTCATCATCACAGCAGTCGCTAGAAAGCTCGTTACAATCGCGAACGCACTCCTAAAATCTCGGCAAAACTGGTCGGCTCAGACCGCCTGAGAAATACAGTTGCTAGGTCGGGTTCATCGGACGCTTACGGGAAAGGCGTTGCAATCGCCTTTCCAGCGCCAGTTGAAAGCGGGTCACGATAAGAACGGCTTTGCCTTCATGGTATCGGCAATGGGCGCCCCCAGCCGGTCCAGAACAGTCGGTGCCAGTTGCAACTGGTCGATCACCGCAACCGGTTCCGGCCCGTCGGCATCCCCGAAGTAATAGAGCGCCGTTTCCTGTTGCAACTCGCTGCGCCCGCCATGATGGCCACGCTCGTCCTGGCCGTGATCTGCGGTGACGATCACGTCATACCCCAACTGGCGCCACCGCGGGATGAACGGGGCCAGCATCTCGTCCATGACAAAACAGGCATGATCCATTTCCTCGCATTCGTGGAAAAAGCGGTGCCCCATACTGTCGAGCGTGCAGGTGTGCAAAATACCGTAATCCAGACCGAAGCGCAGACACAGATTGGTCAGTGTCGCGAACAGGTCGACATCCGACGGCGTCATCTGGTTGGCATGGCCATACCCGGTCATCGAATGGAACCGGCCATGATTGATGGTCGTGCTCTCGGGTTCGTCATATTCGATGTCGCGGACATAATCGAACGGATGACGGTTGAAGAATTGCGACCAAAAGCTGTGCGTGACCGCGCCGGTGACACCGCCTGCCTGGCGCACCTGGCTAAAGATGTCCTTGTGGTTCAGACGAAACACGTTGCCGTTGCCGGTACAGCCGTGTTCCTGCGGGGTGACGCCGGTATGGATCGAGGCATAGCAGCTTGCCGAAGTCGAGGGCAGCACCGCGCGCAGCTTCCACACCCGCGCCTCGCCGCTGTCCACCCAGCCTTCGAGATTGCCGAACAGACGGCGGAAATTCCGGTACGGTACGCCGTCCAGAATGATCAACAGCAATTTGCGGTCCATCGCGTGCTCCGTTGCGAGGGTCAGTTTTGGCCGAGACTAGCGAAGAGCGGCGCACAGGCCTGCCAGTTCACGCCCCGAATGGTAAAATCCCGACCTCTGCCGTCAGGCAAAAGCCGGGATTAACGTTTTTCGAAACGGGATCAGTTCCCCGCGCTCTCCATCTTGCGATGCGCAACCACTTCTTCCAACCAACCCAGATGCATCTCGGGCACCGAGCTGAGCAGCAGATCGGTATAGTCGTCAAAGGGCGGGTTCAGCACCTGCGATTTCGAGCCATAGCGGACAACGCGCCCCTGATACATCACCGCGATACTGTCACTGATGGCGCGCACCGTCGCCAGATCGTGGGTGATGAACAGATAGGCCACATCCTCGATCTTCTGCAGATCCAGCAGCAGTTTCAGAATGCCGTCCGCCACCAGCGGATCAAGCGCCGAGGTGACCTCGTCACAGATGATCATCTTGGGCTTGGCCGCCAGCGAGCGGGCGATGCAGACCCGCTGTTTCTGGCCGCCCGACAGCTCCGCCGGATAGCGGTCGATGAATTTTTCGCCCAGTTCGATCTCGTCCAGCAATTCGATGACCCGCTTGCGCTTTTCCGATCCGCGCATACCGAAATAGAACTCCAGCGGCCGTCCGATGATCGTACCCACAGTCTGGCGGGGGTTCATCGCGACATCGGCCATCTGATAGATCATCTGCAACTCACGCAGATCCTCGCGGGATCGCCCGGCCAGATCACGCGACAGCTTGCGTCCGGCAAAAGTGATCGAGCCATCGCGCGGCGGCAACAGCCCGGTGATCACCCGCGCCAGCGTGGATTTGCCCGAGCCGGATTCGCCCACGATCGCCAGCGTCTGCCCGGGATGAAGCTCGACATTGACGTTGTGCAGCACGTCGAAATTCAGCCCCTTGTACCGCGCGGTGATCCCGTCGACGGTCAGCACCGCTTCGGGCGTGGGCTGTTTTTCCTCGTGCTCGATGGAGCGGACCGAGACCAGCGCCTGGGTATACTCCTCCTGCGGGTTGTTGATGATCTGGTCGGTCGAGCCATATTCGACCGTATTGCCCATCCTCAGCACCATGATCTCGTCGCTCACCTGCGCCACGACGGCAAGGTCGTGGGTGATGTAAAGCGCCGCCACGCCGGTATCTGCGATGGCTTCCTTGATCGCCATCAGAACGTCGATCTGGGTGGTCACATCCAGCGCCGTGGTGGGTTCGTCGAAGACCACCAGATCGGGTTCCGGACACAGCGCCAGCGCGGTCATGCAGCGCTGCAACTGGCCGCCCGAGACCTGGTGCGGGTAACGATCACCGATATTGTCGGGATCGGGCAGGCCCAGCTTGGCAAACAGTTCCCGCGCGCGTGCTTCAGCCTGCTTGCGCGAGAATTTCTTGTGCTCGACCGCCGCTTCGACAACCTGATCCATGATCTTCTTGGCCGGGTTGAACGATGCCGCCGCGGATTGCGAGACATATGTCACCTCGCCGCCGCGCAGGTTGCGGATGTCACCCAGGGACGACTTCATGATATCGCGCCCGTTCACCCAGACTTCGCCGCCGGTGATTTTGACCCCGCCCCGGCCATAGGCCATCGAGGCAAGGCCGATGGTGGACTTGCCGGCCCCGGATTCCCCGATCAGCCCCAGCACCTTGCCGCGTTCCAGGTCGAAATCGACCCCGTGCACGATTTCGATGTCATGGGGCTTTTCGCCCGGCGGATAGACAGTCGCGCCGATTTTCAGGCCACGGACCTTGAGAAGTGGTTCGCTCATCCCCGGCCTCCTTTCAGCGATGTGGTGCGGTTCAGCACCCAGTCGGCCACAAGGTTGACCGAAATGGCCAGCGTCGCGATGGCGACTGCGGGCCACAGGGCCGCTCCGATGCCATAGACGATGCCGTCCTTGTTTTCCTTCACGATGCCGCCCCAGTCGGCCAGCGGCGGCTGCACGCCCAGTCCCAGGAAGGACAGGGTCGAAATGAACAGCACCATGAAGATGAACCGCAGGCCGAATTCAGCCACCAGGGGCGACAGGGCATTCGGCAGGATTTCCCGGAAGATGATCCAGACCCGGCCCTCACCACGCAGCTTTGCGGCTTCGACATAGTCCATCACGTTGATGTCCACGGCAACGGATCGCGACAGGCGATAGGGGCGCGTCGCATCCAGAAGGCCCATTACCAAAATCAGGATCGGGACGGTCACGGGTACGATTGCCAGCACCACCAGCGCCAGAATCAGTGTCGGGATCGACATCACCAGATCGACTGCCCGGCTAAGAACCTGATCGGCCCATCCCCCCAGAACCGCTGCCAGCAACCCCAGAGAGGTTCCGGTCGCGAAACTCAGGATCGTCGCCGCCGCGGCGATGAAAATCGTCGTGCGCCCGCCATAGATCATGCGGGTCAGCAGGTCGCGGCCGATATTGTCGGTGCCCAGCAGGTGCTCGGCGCTGGCGGGTTCCCACACGTCGCCCACAACCTCGGCCATTCCATAAGGGGCGATCAGCGGCGCCGTGAACGCCACAAAGAAATAGAGGCCGGTGAAGAACAGGCCGATCAGCGCCGAAAGAGGAATATTCTTGATCATTTCGGGTGCCTCAATCTTGGGTTGGCAAGGATCGACACGATGTCTGCCACCATGTTCAGGCCGATATAGACGGCAGCGAACACCACGCCGCAGGCCAGAACAACCGGCACGTCGCGCTTGGTCACCGCATCCACAAGGTATTGCCCCATGCCGGGATAGACGAACACCACCTCGACGACGACAACACCGACCACCAGATAGGCCAGGTTCAGCATGACGACGTTCACGATGGGCGAAATGGCGTTCGGAAACGCATGCCGGGCGATGACCTGAAAGGTGGACAACCCTTTCAGCTCGGCCGTTTCGATATAGGCCGACTGCATCAGGTTCAGGATCGCCGCCCGCGTCATCCGCATCATCTGCGCCAATACCACCAGCGTCAGAACCAAGGCGGGCAGCGCAATGGCGTAAAGCCTTTCACCGAAAGACATGGAGTCGTTGACCATCGCCAGCGACGAGAACCATCCCAGTTTCACCGAGATGAAATAGACCAGCACATAGCCGATGAGGAATTCGGGGATCGAAACCGTCGTCAGGGTGACGGCAGAAATCAGTTTGTCAGGCCAGCGGTTGCGATACCGGACGGCCAGCAGGCCCAGAAAGATCGCCAGCGGAACCGATACGATCGCCGCTACGCAGGCCAGAAACAGTGTATTCCCAAGCCGCTTGCCGATGCTTTCGGCGATGTCCAGCTTGTTGGTCAGCGACTGGCCAAGGTCGCCTTGCACGATGCCGCCCAACCAATCGAAGTACCGGGTCAGGGCAGGACGGTCGAGGCCCATTTCCTCGCGCAGGTTGGCGAGGGATTCCGGGGTTGCGGACTGGCCCAGGACGGCTTGCGCGGCGTCTCCGGGCAGGGCTTCGGTCAGGCCAAAGATCAGGGCCGAAGCGCCAATGAGCAAAAGGAGTCCCAGCGCAAGGCGCTGGGAAACCAGTTTGATGATCGGGTGCATTCTGAGGAACCCGAGTCAGGCGAACCACATCTTGCGAGTCGCCTGACCGCCCATCAGTTCATCATATGGGTCAGCTTCCCAACCGGCCAGCTTGTCGCTGACACCGTCAATGAACTGGTTGAACATCGGACAGATCAGGCCACCCTCTTCGTTCAACAGACGACCCATTTGGGAATAGAGCTCCTTGCGTTTGGCGGTGTCGAGCTCGCCCTTCGCCTGGTTCAGCATGTCGTCGAATTCCGGCCGCTTCCAGCGCGTGTCGTTCCAATCGGCTGTCGAAAGGTACGCGGTGGAATACATCTGGTCCTGTACCGGGCGCCCGGTCCAGTAAGAAGCGCAGAAGGGCTGCACGTTCCAGACCTCGGACCAGTAGCCATCGCCCGGTTCGCGCTTAATTTCCAGTGGGATACCGGCCTGCGCAGCGGATTGCTGGAACAGTGCTGCGGCATCCACTGCGCCCGGGAAGGCGACTTCGGAGGTGCGCAGAATGATCGGTGATCCATCATGGCCGGATGCCTTGTAGTGTTCGGCTGCCTTGTCGAGGTCGAACGCACGCTGCGGGATCGTATCGTCAAATAGCGGATAAGCCGCGTTGATCGGGATATCATTGCCGACGCTGCCATAGCCCTGAAGGATCTTCTCGACCAGCTCTTCGCGGTTGATGGCGTATTTCAGAGCCAAACGAAGTTCGTTGTTGTCGAATGGTGCCGTGTCACCGTGCATGATAAAGACATAGTGCCCGCGCCCTGTCGTAGGTTGCACCGTCAGGCCCGGTGCGCGGCTCAGAAGTCCTGCAACCTTGGGTTCAACCCGGTTGATCAGGTGGACCTGTCCGGATTGCAGCGCTGCCGTGCGTGCGGTGGAGTCATTGATGGCGATAATCTCGACGCTGTCAAAATGGCCGTTATCAGCCCAGTAGTTCTCGAACTTTGTGAAGGCGTGACGCACACCCGGCTCGTCTACTTCAAGCTTGTACGGGCCGGTTCCGATGCCTGCGCCCGGGTTGTCCATGCCGCCATCCGGCTGAATGATCAGGTGATAGTCGGCCATGAGATACGGCAAGTCGGCGTTCGGGTTGTTCAGGGTGACAGAGAACGTGTCTCCATCGGCCTTCATCGACTCGATTTCCTTCATGATGCCCAAGGCGCCCGACTTCGAATTTTCGTCCGAATGGCGCTGCATGGTCTTCAGCACGTCTTCGCTGGTCAGGGTCTTGCCGTTGTGAAATTCGACTCCCTGACGGATCTTGAAATTCCAGACCTTGGCATCTGCGCTGGCCTCAACACTTTCGGCCAGACGCGATTCAATCGAACCGTCCGGTGAAACCACCACAAGGGTGTCGCCGAACTGGCGGCCGTTAAGAGCGGGCACCTGGCTCGCATAGGATGCAGGGTCGAGGGAGTTCGTCGATTCGCCACCAATGGAGCCGATTTTCAGATCGCCGCCCTTGTTCGGTCCCGCCGCCTTGGCCGCATTCGCAAACATCGTGCTGGCCATGGCCGCCGAGACGCCAAGCGCCGCCGCTTTCCCCATGAATTCGCGGCGGGTCAGCTTGCCCGCGGTCACCTGACCGGTCATGTGAGTGAGTTGTTCGTTCATAAGTATCTCCCAATTGAGCATTCTGTGCCATTCGCTGGCGTTTTTTATTGACGGACGAGTCAATGTAGGCGGAATATCGATCCTCCGGCAAGCACTAATCTTTCGTCCTGCCTGCTGTTAGATGTCATTTATTGTGGCGTTATCTCCGTGTTGTCTTCCTCTTTCATGGAACCTCTGTGCGGCTTCATAGGCTTTCTTCGTGATGCCAAGATGAAAACTGCCTGAATTCCAGCGTTTTTTCCTTGGTCCGGCATAGAAGGGGTGAATGCGCAATCCCACGTTTCGGAAAATGTGCCATCAATTTCCGGTGAGGCGAAACAGGGAAGGGATGATTTGCCCGTAGGTTCCTCGTGATGCCGCTGACGCAGCCACTATATTCATGAATGCAGTTCCCGGCCAGTTCGGAGTGTCCATGATTCACCTGTCGGAATCGTCTTGCAGACAGCCGTCGCCACTCAGGTCGCGCGATGCCCGATGCAGGAGTTTTCTCGATTTCACGCTGAAACGCGTTGCCGGTGGTCATCCCCGAACTCTGAGAGGCACGTCGCCGGCCTGAAAGGGGATTCGCGCCAATCTATGCCCTGATTGCGACCAGCAGGTCCATGACGTTGGTGCCGGTCGGCCCGGTCTTCAGCAGCGCCCCGCATTGTTCCAGATAGGTTCCGCTGTCGGCCCGCTCCAATGCCTCTGCCGCGCCATCACCCCAGATGTTGCCGTCGACGATGGCTCCGGCGGCGTCGGTCGGGCCGTCCGTGCCGTCCGTGCCGCCAACAACCACGGTGATCCCGACACACCCCGCGATCTCGCGGGCCAGCGCCAGGGCCAGCGCCTGATTCCGCCCGCCACGCCCCGGCTGCTCGGGCAGCATCACTGTCGGTTCGCCGCCAAAAATCATCACGCCACGGGCCATGTCTCGGATGCGCGGACCAAGGCTGGATGCCAGACGCCCAAGTTCATCATGCAGGGCCTCTTCATTCGCCGCCACCGCAAGGCCCAACCTTTCGGCGGCTTGCGCAGCCGCCTGCCGCGCATGCGCGTTCGATGCGATGACGCGGGTGCTGGCCTCGTATCCGCAGGATTCGGGCAGGGCGCCGATGCCCGAACCGATCACCATCAGATCATCCCCCGGAACATCCGAAATCGCCAGAACGTCGACCCGCGCGCCCTTGAACCCAGACAAAAGCCCGCCGCCCTTGACGCGGGACATCGTGCGGCGCTCGGCATTCATCGCCCCGATATCCAACCCGGTCGCCAGCAGACGCCTGTTCAATGCCGAGAGGTCATCCAACGTCTTCCCGGGCACCAGATCCTCGGCCAGGGACGAGGCGCCGCCCGAGACCAGCAGCAGCAACCGCTCTGTCGGCGCCATCTGCTCCACCGCCTCGCGCAATGCCCGGCCACCTGCCAGGCTGCGGACATCGGGCACCGGATGCGAGGCCTCGATCAGGTGCACATGCCTTGGCAACCTGTCGCCATGGCCATCCTTGGTAACGACCAGACAGGGCAGGTCTCCGAACCGGTCCAAAGCGGCCCGCGCCATCGCGCCCGCCGCCTTGCCGACCGCCAGAATCCGGTCGGGCCGTGCCATGTCCGCAAGGGCGGTTTCGGTCGCCTTGTAGCCTCCGACCGCATCCACACCGGCCTGCCAGATCGATCGCGCCGTTTCCCGTGCCTTGTTCATATGTCCATCCAGATCGTCACCGGGCCGTCATTGACCAGTTCCACCGCCATATCCGCCCCAAACTGCCCGGTCTCGACAGGAACGCCGTGCGAGGCGATTTTTGCGGCAAAATACTCATACAACCGCTCTCCCTCGTCGGGCGCGGCCGCCGCAGAGAATCCGGGCCGGTTCCCGCGCGATGTATCGGCCGCCAGCGTGAACTGGCTGACCACAAGGGCCGAGCCGCCGATATCCAGAACCGAGCGGTTCATCTTGCCTGCCTCGTCCTTGAATACGCGCAGCTTGGAAATCTTCGCGGCCAGCTGATCCGCCTGCGCCTCGCCGTCGCCCTGCATTGCGCAAACCAGTATCATCAGGCCCGGTCCGGTCTTGCCGATCACCGCGCCATCGACCGACACCGCCGCCCGCGTCACACGTTGGATCAAAGCACGCATTCCATCTCCTCCAATTCGGGTGCCTCCGCGCCCGGACGCGCGACGCTCAGGCTGGCGGCCCGGATACCGGCGCGCAGCGCCCCGCGCAACGCGTCACCGCTCAGACCGAGCGGCGTGCGCAATTGCCGCCGCCAGTACACATACGCCAGAAACCCCGCCGTGAATATGTCGCCGGCACCCACCGTGTCGCTCACCTTGACCTCGGGCGCGGCCTCGCTGAGCTCGTGCGGGCCCAGTCGCACGGTCGCCCCCCGCGCGCCATGGGTCCGTATCATCAGTTGTTCCGCGCGCAGCGGGGGCAGGGGGCCGAACCAGTCCAGATCCTCGTCCGACACCTTGACCACATGCGCGGCCCCGATCAGCCGCGCCAACCGCGCGCGATAGGCCTTGTCGTCGGTCACAAGGCCGGGCCGGATGTTCAGGTCCAGCCAGATCAGCGGCCCCCGGGCCGTCTGCGCCAGCCCGGCGAAAACCTCGGCAGACGGCGCGTGGATCAGGCTCACGCCCCCAAAGACCATGGCCCCGACATCATCGGGCAGATCGGGCACCTGCCTCAGCCCACGCCCGGCGCTGCCGTCATCGAACAGATCGAACCGCGTTCCATCCGGCAAAGGGTGCGCCAAGGCAACGGTGGATGGCGCATCCAGCCTGACCGCAAACCCTGCATCGACCCCCTCGCGCCGCAGATGCGCCCCAAGCCGCTCGCCCATCGGGTCGGTCGAAAGTGCTCCGAAAAACCCGGATGAAACCCCAAGTCGCGCCAGTGCCACCGCCGTATTGACCGCCGCCCCGCCGGGAACCGGGCGAAACCCGTCGTCCCCGCCTTCAAGCCGCACCGGAACAAGGTCCAGCACCGCCTCGCCGCAGCACAGGATCAAGGGGCCGCTCATCCGCGCCAATCGACAAAGTCCTCCACCCCCGCACGAGGCGTTCTGAACGCGTTGGCGGGGTGATCGGGGTCCGGATAGCCAAAGGAAATCGCGCACAGAACCAGCCGGTCGTCGCCGATGCCGAAATACCGGTGCAGGAACGGCCCGTACGAGGCGACCGCCGCCTGCGGAATGGTCGCAACCCCCAGGGCCCGGGCGGCCAGGGCAAAGGCCGTCACGAACCCGCCGCAATCCATCGCGCCATAGCCCCCAAGCTCCGCCGGGCTTGACACGATCGCACAATGCGGCGCCCCGAACAGGGCGAAATTCTCCATCATCTGCCGGGCCGATCCCGCGCGGTCGCCCTTTTCCACGCCGACCGCTTCATACAACGCCCAGCCGCAGGCGCGGCGACGGTCCAGATAGACACCGGAATAAGAACTGGGAAACGGCAGGTCAGGGGTGACGGGCGCGGTTTGCGCCTCCTGCTGCAGGGCGGTGCGAAAGGCTTCGGTCTCGTCGCCCGAGGTTATGATGACCTGCCAGGGCTGCGCATTGCACCAGCTGGGAACCTTGCGCGCACTGTTCAGTATCTGCTCGATATCCGTTCGCGGCACCGGGTCCGGGCGAAAGGCGCGGCAGGAATGCCGCTGGGCCAACAACTCATCCAGAACCGCCAATGTCATGCGCCGCACCCCCTTCATGTCGCGGCGCAGAATGGCCGCAGATTCGCTTCGGCGCAAGCGGACAGTCCTGCCGGATCTTGAGGCGCATCAAGGCGCAACCCGGCGCTTTGTGCGATAATCCGATAAACGCAAAATGGAGGACTGAACATGGTTGAAAAATCCGATCACGCGGGCCTCTGGCCCTCGCTTTATGACCCGTTCCGGCACTTCGGTGCAAAACTGGCCGACTGGCTCAGCCCGGCGACCGAGGCATCGGGCAACGACAATGCCTATGACATATCGATGGAGCTTCCGGGCGTGTCGGACGAGGATATCGAACTGACCGTCGAAGAAGGCGTCGTCACCGTCCGGGGCGAGAAAAAAACCCACGAGGAGAAAAAGGGTGACACCTGGTACTTCTCGGAACGTCAATACGGCGCTTTCCGCCGGTCCTTCCGGTTGCCTGATGACGCCGACGCCGCCAAGGCAAGCGCCAGGATGAAAGACGGTGTGCTGCATGTGACAGTGCCGAAAAGGCCCGCTGAAAAAGCCGAAACGGCGAAAAAGATCGAGATTTCGCGCAACTGACGGCTGGCGGCAAGGCCAAAGGTGAAACCCGGGCATTGGCGGTATTCCCTGCCAATGCCCTTTACATGGGAACACGCCGTTTCACTGTTGGCCGGTTGCCGTCAGATAGCCGATCCCGGCGGCGACAAGCAGGCCCAGAAGAACCGCGATGGTGATCTTGATCGCCGACCAGGGGCGTTCTCCCTGAACCTGCCCTGTTCTGCCGTTGATGACAAAGCGATAGGTCTGGCCGCGATATTTATAGGCCGCCATCCACACCGGCAGCAGAATATGTTTGAAGGTGACGTCGCGCACATCGGTTTCGATGCCGTGGATCCGCTGTCGGTCGCCGCCTATGTCGAATCTGACGTCGCGTTCGATCACGCGCGCCATATGGGCCCGCGCCTCGGCGTACCCGTCGGCCAGCCCGACGGTATAGGCTTCGGCCCGATAACCGGCCAGGTATTCGGGCTGATAGGGTTCCAACGCAGGCAGGTCCCACGGCTGCAGCGCGTCGGTATAGCTTTTGGGCAGGGATGTGGACGCCAGCACCAGCACGTCGTCAAAGAACCGCGCAACGCGCCCGGATCTGGATGACCAGCGTACTTTCTGAACCTGCTGCTGCACCCGCTTTCCATCCCGCATGACGGTACGGGTTTCGTAATAGACGTCTCCGCGTTCACCCCGATAAGCCGATTTCGTGTCGGCATCGAACGTCCAGTAGGGAACGTATATCCCCTCCATCCGGCGGCCTTTTCGCGCGTATTCCTTCAGGCCGCTGGGGGCGAACCACAACCGGCCCAGCCAATCCGACATGGCCTTGTGCGCCGTGCGCTCATCCAACGCAAACGGCAGCACGCCGCGCGGCTTGATATGCCGGTGAATACCGGTTCCCGTCACGACCGGCGTCGCGCAGAACGGGCATTCGGCGGCGTGGGTATCCGGATCGAACTCGACCTGGGCGGCACAGTTGGGACAGGCCAGCACCCGCGTTTCTTCCATCTCTGCATCGGGCAGGCGTTCGGCCAGGGCCACATCGAAATCCAGTTCGCGCAAGCTGGCCCCGCCCCAGGGACCGGCGCCGATGGCTTCGGAATGGCCGCAATGGTCGCACACCAACGCCCCTTGTTTCGGATTGAACCGATAATCCGCCCCGCATTGCGCGCAGGGAAAGCGATGCTCCTGCACGGCAGGACCAGAGGTGTCGGTTGGCGGGGGCGGTGGAGCAGCGGTCATGGGTCAGGCCTTTGCCTTTGTCATCCGGGTCATGGTGCAGTCCTTTCTGGCGGCCTGGTGCCAGATGGCGACGACGGCGTGAAGCAGCGCCATCAGCATCACGGAAATGCGAGCCACCTCAAACGAACTGCCCGCCAAGGGTCCCGATATGCGTTGTACAATTCGCACAACTACCCCCTCAAAATCAGTACAAAATGAACACTTCGCAGCTACGCATCTGGATGTTGCTTCCGTCACGCACCCGGCGGCGGGGGTGGCAGGACGGTGAAAAGCTGTGCCAGTTCCTGCACATCTTCCGCCCGTTTCCAGCCGTCCTGACCTGCAGTCCAGACATAAGTGTCGCGCGTGATCTCTCCATTCGCCGCCATCCGTCCCAGCCTGGCCTTCGAGAACGGCCCAGAGGTCTCTCCATTCACCGCGACATGCCAGACATGTTCGACCGGAGGTGGCGGCGGCGGAGCCGCTTGCGCAGCTGCGGCAGGCGCTCCCCATGGGCCGCGCGGCTGGCTGGTCGCCATCTGCTGCGCCATCGCCATACCCATTCCCATGCCAAGACCGGCGCCCATGCCGCCGCCCTGACCGGGATTGCTGGCCGCTGCGGTCATCGCTTCGGCTGCCGAATACTGGGTGAACTTGCCCAGATCACCCGCCAACCCCATCGACGTGCGCTTGTCCAAAGCGGCCTCGACAGCAGGTGGCAGCGAGATGTTTTCGATATAGAATTCAGGCATTTCCAGGCCATAGGCATCCAGAACCGGCGACACTTCGGCAGCGATCAGCTTGCCCAGATCGGCGGTGTTGGCCGCCATGTCCAGAACCGGAATTCCCGAGCCTGCGATCACTCGGGAAAATTCCTGAACGATGATGTTGCGGATCTGAAAACTGATCTCGTCCATGGTGAATTCGCCATCGGTACCGACAATTTCCACCAGGAACCGCGCCGGGTCCTTGACCCGAATTGTATAGGTGCCAAAGGCGCGAATGCGGGTGGGACCAAACTCCGGATCACGCAGCATGATCGGGTTCTTGGTGCCCCATTTCAGATCATTGAAACGCGTCGTGTTGACGAAATAGATCTCGGATTTGAAAGGGCTTTTGAAGCCGTGATCCCAGTGCTGCAAGGTGGTCAGGATCGGCATGTTGTTGGTTTCCAACATGTACAGGCCGGGCGTGAACACATCCGCCAGTTGCCCTTCATGTACAAACACCGCCGATTGCCCCTCGCGCACGGTCAACTTGGCACCGTACTTGATCTCATGCCCCTCACGCTCGAACCGCCAGACCATTGTGTCGCGAGTGTCGTCCACCCAATGAATGACATCGATGAACTCACCGGTCAGAAAATCGAAAATTCCCATGGGTTTTCTCCTGTCAAAGCTGTCAGAGCGGCTGCCCCATCAATTCTCTTGCAATATCCTCGGTCACTGGGCGTGCCTCAGCGGCGGTCATGCCCGGCTTCAGCCGAGGATCGTAAAGCATCATCAGTAACTTTTCGTCGTGACTGGTCAGCAGGGCGAACTCGTCATCATCATTGAAAATTGAGGGCCGCGCGGCAGGGCTGTCATTGGGCAGTCCGAGGCCCTGCGCAATCTCTTCGTGAATACAACTGAGCCGCACGAGGTCGGGATGCTCCGCCCGTATCAAAGCGACAGCACGCGTGTAAGTGTGGCTTGACCCGCCGCCGGCGGACGCGAAGACAAAGCAATAGAACGCGCGGGGCAGATCGTTGAACAAATCAAGCTGAGCCTGTCCAATATTCGGGATCAGTTGCCGCAGCCGGTCTTGAACATAGGCCGTGTCATCGTCACCTGCGATGAAGACATGGAAATTGGAGTTCTGGTCAGTGGTGGAGATCGGATGACCCGTGACGCGTGAAAGCCGCGCAGCATAGGATTTCACCCGCGCACTGTCCTTCTGTCTGCGCTCGGGCGGAACGCTTGGGCCATAGTCGACACTGATCCGGACCGAATCGACCCATCGGTTGAGACGCCCGCTGGTGCGGCGAGGAGTGCTCGAGACGCTCTGACCGGAATACTCGCTGTAGAACGCAATGGTTTCGAAATTCCGGACAAGATCTTGCGCATCATAAGGCGTATCCGGGCCGCCGCCATCCGTGCGCAGCAACCCCCGCGTCAGCAGATCGCCTTGCACCTTTTCATAGTACCGGGCCAGGTCCTGGCTTTGTGCCGAGGGTGGGACATAGGCGTTGGCAGGAGGGGCCGACGTTGCCGGGCGTTCCTGCGGTACTGGTAAAGGCGGCCCATCGACATCGCAGCCAACCAATGCCAACAGGGCGCAGATTGCTGCGCTCGAATTGCCAAATCTGAGCCTTTGCGCAATCAAGTGGTTCAGCCCGGAACTGCGGTTCCGGCGGCGTCACCCATGCCGTCCTGCCGGGCCTTGGCGGCGGCCAGTGTATCTCGCAACTCCGCCTCCATCTTTTTCAGTTCTTCCTCGGCTGCGGCGCGCTTTGCCTTGCCTTCATCGGCAATCTGCAGGCTTTCCTGAATCGTGCCGACCAGATCGGCGTTGGCCTGTTTGACTGCCTCGATATCAAAAACACCGCGTTCCATTTCCTGCCGGATCATCTTGTTGCTTTCGCGCAGGTTGGCGGCGTTGGCAGTCAAAAGTTCGTTGGTCAGATCATTGGCCTCGCTCACTGCCGCCGCCGCCTCGGCGCTTCGCTGTATGGTGACGGCTTGCGCCAGTTGCGTTTCCCAAAGCGGGACAGTGTTGACCAGCGTCGAGTTGATCTTGGTCACCAGCGACTTGTCGTTTTCCTGGACCAGCCTGATCGAGGGAAGCGACTGCATCGTCACCTGCCGCGTCAGCTTGAGGTCGTGCACACGGCGTTCAAGATCGTCACGTGCGGCTCGCAGGTCGCGCAATTCCTGCGCCTTCATCACCTGTTCACTTTCGGCTGCGGTCTCGACCCCGGCTGCAGTTGCGGGAATGTCTTGGCTGTCAAGTTCGGTCAGCTTTTCTTCGCCTGCTGCAATATAGAGCGCCAACTCGTCATAGAACCCAAGCGTCTTTTCATAGAGCAGGTCCAACGATTTAATGTCCTTGAGCAATGTATGTTCGTGTCCAAGAAGATCGTCGGTTATTCGGTCGATCTGGCTCTGGACCTCTTCGTACCGGGCGGTGAACTTGGCGAGAGGCGCGGCGCGGCCCAAAAGCTTTTCCCACCATGACCGTTCGCGACGCACGTCCAGTTCGCTAACCGAAAAGCCGCGAATTGTGGTCACGATATCACGCAGGCTGTCGCCTGCCGGACCTACGTCCTTGTTGCGGACATCTGCCAGCATCGATTGGCTGATTTCCTGCAACTCTGCCTGGGCGCGCGATCCGAACGAGACGATCGAATTGGTATCAGCCATGTCGATTTCGCCCATCCGCTTGCGAATCTCGGCACCAACCGGCGCGTCGGCAGTTTCCAGTGAAACGGCTTCGGTCTGGGGTTCAGGTAGGGCGACAGCCGTGACTTCCTGCACCAGTGCTTCGGCTTCTACAGCTTTGTTTCTTGTGGCATCGGACATGAATCGCCTCCTCAATCAATCAAACCGGTCACTCCGGCCGGACACCTTCGCGCTTCAAACGGTCGCGCAGAACTTCAATTTCGACTGTCAAATCGCTGTGGTCATCCAGCAGCATCTTGCGGGTGCGCGCGGCAAAATTCTGTTCCAGATCGTCCAGCAACGCCGCAAAATCGGCCAGGGCGCTGGCGTCCCGTGTTCTCGCGTAGACATCAGCAAACTTGGCGGTCGCATCGCGCGCGCCGCGCAAATAGACAGTCAGGTACTTGCGTGCGCCCGTGAGGTCGCGGGGGTCATCCTCGACCGTCCGGAACAATTCTCGAGCGGTGTCCTGAAAACGTTCGACACGCGCTTCGATCTTTCGGTCGCCTGCGCGTTTGATGGCGTCGGACATATCCTGCAGCAGTTTTTCCGCATCGCCAACAACTCGCGCAACCCGGTCCTGTTGAAAGGTATCGACGCCCTCCATGCCCTTGTCCGTCAAGGGATCGACGCCGAAGGACACAGAATGAAGCACTGTTCCGACAAGCCCGTAGAGCAACGGGGCCAGCACGCTGATTTGAGAGGCAGTACCGACATCAAGATAATCGTTGCGAAAAGCGGCGAGACCCACGCCAAGCCCGGTCAGAACACTGGCAAATATTTTTCGTGGAATGGCCGGGCGGCGGGCTGCACGGCGGTCGTGATACGCGGCTTCGGCCCGCAACCCTTCGCGCAAAAGGTACGCGGCAGCCGTCAGAATTCCAGCCGCAATTAGACCCATGGTCAGCCCGATTGCCCCGTCGTTAAGCGACAGAAAAACCAGCGGGATAGCCGGAACGAACATCACATTGGCCCGCGCCCCGGCAGGATCCACACGCGCGCCGTCGAACTGTCCGCGTTGCGGGGGATCGTCGCTGCCAGATGCATCCGGGCTGTATTTTCCGCCAAAGCGCTGGGCCATCGCCTTACAGCCCTCCAAGCCAGCCGGTGCACACGCCAAACAACAGCACAATCAGCGCTGCATAGGCTATTTTCTGCAATCCGGTCTGAGACATGGCGTTCCCCAAATTACCACCGACAAATGGGAATCTAGTGGATGCTCAGCCGGGACGCTAGGGGGAAGGTTGCGTCAGTCAACTCACCGGCGGGGTTTGCCGCCGGGGGCAGACCGATTTCTTTGAGGGCGAGCGGGCCGTTGCACCGGGTCGGCGGTCTTGTCGGTTTGATCTAGCCCCAACTGATCGCGCATGACCCTGCGTCGAACCTCCTCCACCTCGCCGGGCTTGAGGCTTCCGAGTTGAAATGGCCCGTAGGACACGCGGATCAGCCGGTTCACGGAAAGCCCGATATCCTCCATTGCGCGGCGGATTTCGCGGTTCTTGCCTTCGCGCAAACCAACCGTCAGCCAGGCATTTGCGCCCTGCTGGCGATCCAGTGTGACCGTCATGGGTTGGAATCTTTCGCCTTCGATCACAAGCCCTTGGCGCAGCGGTGCGAAATCTTCATCCTTCGGGCGTCCGTTGATCCGCACCCGGTACTTGCGCAACCAGCCGGTGGAGGGCAATTCCAGCTTGCGCTTGATGCCGCCATCGTTGGTCAACAGTAACAACCCTTCAGAGTTCAGGTCGAGCCGCCCCACGCTCATGACACGTGGCATGTTTTCGGGCAGTTTGTCGAAAATAGTCGCGCGCCCCTTTTCGTCGCGGGTCGTGGTCACCAGTCCGGTGGGCTTGTGATATAGCCACAGACGCGCCGGTTCAGCCTCGGCGACAGGATTACCGTCAACCGTGATCCTGTCCTTGCCGGACACGTTCAGTGCTGGACTGTCGATGGTCTTGCCATTGACCGTCACGCGGCCCGCTTCGATCATGCGTTCGGCCTCGCGGCGCGAGGCAACACCGGCGCGGGCAAGGACTTTGGCGATCCGGTCGCCGGGAGGAGGGGTTTTGCTCATGCCACCGGCCATAGCGCATCCCGACGACTTGCGAAAGCCGGGTTTGTGAGGCAGTCAGAGGCATGGAATTCAGATCGTATATGAGTCAGGCACTTTCGGAAGCGCGCGCCGCCGCCGAGCGCGGCGAAGTGCCTGTGGGCGCAGTGATCGTATCGCCTGAAGGCCGGGTTGTCGCCAAGTCCGGTAACCGGACGCGGGAGTTGAGCGATCCAACGGCACATGCGGAGATTCTTGCCTTGCGGGCGGCCTGTGTAGACGCGGGCTCTGAACGGCTGCCCGGTCACGATCTGTATGTGACACTGGAACCCTGTGCAATGTGCGCTGCGGCATTGTCGGCAGCGCGGATCAGGCGCGTCTACTATGGCGCTGCCGACCCCAAATCGGGAGGCGTGGCACACGGCGCAAGGGTGTTCTCTCATCCGCAGGCGCATCATAAGCCTCAAGTTTATGACGGAATATCCGCGGCAGAATGCGAAGCTTTGCTGAAATCATTTTTCGAGCAGCGAAGGGTGGATTGACGCGCGCTTCTTCGCGCCATTTGAGCCGTGCATTCGTTTTTTCATCTCCAATTCAGGCGATAAACCGTCTGCTGTCCTCCGAACCCTTTGAGATGCACCGATTTTGGAACACCAAATTGCAATTCCGCGTCAGTCCCCGCCAGCAGGCGCGTCACATCTGAGACATAAATTTCATTCGGGCCGCTCAAGTCGGTCACGCGTGCGGCCTTGTTCACAACCGTCCCGAAAAAATCCTCGTCTCTTTGTATGACGTCTCCTGAATGGATGCCGACCCGCAGGCCAAGCGCTGTGTCTGACGGAAAAGCCGTGTTTTGCCTTTGCAAGGCCACCGCCGCCCGCGCAGCATCGTGAACGGATCGAAAGATCGACATCGTTCCGTCGCCCAGGGATTTCACCAGCCGCCCGTCGTGCTTATCGATCACGTCCCGGGCCAACTGCAAATGGCGATGGATCATGTCTGCCCAGTTGTCATCTCCTATCTGCTGCGCGATCCGGGACGAGTCGGCAATGTCGGTAAACATCACCGACGCCGCGCCTTCGCTTTGATCCAGCGTGAAGCCTTTCCTCGCCGCCGCAACGAGTGCGTTGAGCGCCTCATGTTCGATGCCGATCTTTTCCAGATTGGATTTCGAGTTCGACACATGAAGCTGGATCATCTTCCAAACGCCATTCTCGAGGTGCAGCACGAAAGTAAAACGGTGCAGAGATGAATTGCCGTTACTGGCGAATGTCAACGTGGCATGGCAATGGGCCCAGCCGATATTCCCGCACTCGAAGGCTTCAAGGCTGTGTTCCTCCCAGTCATAGCGCGGAATCTCGTCGACATGTTCGGCGAATCCTTTGCGGAATAGTTGCCCCGACCAGGCTTCGTCGTCTGCCGTTCCCTGGTACCTCAAATGCTCGGAAGCAGACAGCATGTTCGCCAGCGTGGCGCCGTCACGGTTCTGAACGGCCTGGTGCCAGCGGCGCACTACCGCCATCAGTTCCGGAGAAGGGGAGAGCGAGCCAGACATGTCGTGACGGTGTCAGGTTTCTATCGCTCGCATGACCTCGGGTTCGATCACGGTCACGCTAGGCAATCCGTCAACCAAATCCTGCGCGGATTGCTCAAGGATCGGGAATGTTTTGTAGTGGCACGGAATCACGGTCTTGAAGCTGAAATACCGTTTGGCCGCATAGGCGGCCTGTTTCATGTCCATGGTGAAATGCCCGCCAGCGGACAAGATGCCGATATCGGGTTTGTAGTAGTCGCCCATCCATTCCATGTCCGCCATGAGCGCCGTATCGCCTGAATGATACAGCGTCTGACCTTCGGCCATGATCATGAAACCCACCTCGCTGCCGCCGGTGCGCAGGCCCTCGGGAGTAGAAAATGTCGATGAATGAGAGGCGGGCACCATCGCCACTTTGACCGAGCCAAGCTGCACGGTCCCTCCCTTGTTGAAACCGATGGTATCGATGCCTTCGGTCTCGCCCCAGAATCCCATCAGATCGTATTGCCCGACAACAGGTATGCCCAGCTTCCTTGCCAGAGGCAGGACATCCACGACGTGATCGAAATGCGCATGAGTCAGCAGGATATGCGTGGCCCCGGCGACGGCTGCTTCGTGATGTTCTTCGGGGAGCGAGGGGTTTCCGGTCAGCCACGGATCGATCAGAAGAACCTGCTCTCCCGTTTCGATGCGGAAACTGCCGTGGCCCAGCCAAATGATGTTCATGAAATCCTCCCTCGTTGAACTTGGCTCAAGCCTAGCATCGGAAATGCAAAAATCCATGGACTGGATGCGCGAATTTGGAGCCATTTATAAAAGGGTTTGTGATCGCTTCGAGCCTTCCGATTGCATCAATCATATTGCGAGGCTAGGCGTGCCGTCTGTAAAAGTCGATCCTTGGCTACCCACGTCTGTCGACTGTCGTGAATGCGAAAGTGGTAGGCTGGAAGAACGTGGTTACCAGATCAATCGGGACGAGGGGCAGAGGATTCTGGTTTCGATTCGAGGCGCTTCTCGCCGATAACACCCGGCACGGGATACCGCACCGTACATGAAACGCAAAGTGTGCGGGCAACCCGTGTTATACTTCGGACGAAAAGGAGGAGGGGAAGCACATGCCAATCTTCTTGGATCGTCACGACATGGTCGAAGAAACAGAGGAGGGGGTGGCGATGCACCACCTTCGGGATTTGGAGATACAGGACCAATTCGGTGTCAAGTTTCTCACCTATTGGTTCGATGCCGAACGGCGCACGACATTCTGCCTGGTGGATGCGCCGGACAAGGCAACCGCCGACCGGGTGCACGCCGAGGCACACGGGCACGTTGCCAATGAAATGATCGAGGTCGACCTGTCTGCCTTTGAAGCGTTTCTGGGCCGCATTCAGGATCCGCCTACCGCGCAGACGAAGGCCATTGATGACTCGGCGTTTCGCGCGATCATGTTCACCGACATGATTGGTTCCACTGAAATGACCGACAAGCTCGGTGACGACATGGCTGTGGAATTGTTGCGGGCTCATGACGCGATCATCCGCCGGTCTCTGGAGCGCTATGAAGGGCGAGAGATCAAACACCTTGGCGACGGAATCATGGCATCGTTCCATGATGTTCCGAATTCCGTGAACTGCGCCTTGTCCATTCATAGGGAGTTCACTTCCTACAACAAAAAGAACGAGATACCAATTCAGGTTCGGATTGGTGTCCATGCCGGTGAGCCCGTGGAGGACAGCAACGACTTATTCGGTTCAGCCGTGCAGATGGCGGCGCGAATTTGTCAGGTAGCTCAGGCGAGCCAGCCCCTTGTTTCGTTACAAGCAAAAAACGCATGCGTGGATGCAGGTCTGGAATTCCAGCCAGTGGGCGCAAAACAGTTGAAGGGTATTTCCGCGCCGGTCTCGCTTTTTGCGCCTGTCTGAAATGATCGTTTTGAGGAAATGGCGCCAGTTGAGCGCGCGCATCGTCGGAAAACGGCTTTCTCGGGGTTGCGGCTTGCAGCCAACAAGACTCTTGCGCACTTGCGACCCGCCCGTCTGAGGGGTAAATGCCCCCTGACGCATATGAGGGTTAGCCATGTCGATTGACCAAAGCACCGCCGCCAAGGTGGCCAAACTGGCCCGGATCAAGGTCGAGGATGACGCGCTGCCGGCGCTGGCCTCGGAGTTCAATACGATCCTTGGGTTCATCGAGCAACTGAACGAGGTGGATGTCGAGGGTGTCGAGCCGATGGTCTCGGTCGAGCCAATGCGCCTGAAGCGTCGCCAGGATGTGGTCACCGATGGCAACCAGCAGGACAGGGTTCTGTCCAACGCCCCCGATGCGCGCGAGGGCTTTTTTGCGGTCCCGAAGGTGGTGGAGTAAGACATGAGCGATCTCAACAAACTGGGCTTGGCAGAGGCCCGCGACGCGCTTCGCAAGGGCGAAACCACTTCTGTCGAGCTGACCCAGGCCTGTCTGGCCGCCATTGACGCGGCGGACGCGCTGAACGCATTTGTCCACAAGACGCCTGAAATCGCCATGGACCGTGCAAAGGCTGCGGACGCACGGATCAAAGCTGGTAACGCGCCGTCGATGTGCGGCCTTCCCATTGGCATCAAGGACTTGTTCTGCACCAAGGGCGTGCCGTCGCAGGCGGCCAGCCGCATTCTCGAAGGGTTCAAGCCCGAGTACGAATCGACTGTGTCGCAGCAACTTGCCGATGCGGGCGCGGTGATGCTGGGCAAGCTGAACATGGACGAGTTCGCGATGGGATCGTCGAACGAAACTTCGGTCTATGGCAATGCCGTCAGCCCGTGGAGACGCGGGAATGATGATGCACAGCTGACCCCCGGTGGGTCGTCTGGCGGCTCGGCTGCTGCCGTGTCAGCTGACCTGTGTTTGGCTGCAACCGGCACCGATACCGGCGGTTCGATCCGACAGCCTGCGGCATTCACCGGGATCACCGGTATCAAACCCACCTATGGCCGTTGCTCGCGCTGGGGTATCGTCGCGTTTGCCTCTTCGCTGGATCAGGCCGGTCCGATGACCAAGAATGTGCGTGACGCAGCGATCATGCTGGAAACAATGTGCGGCCACGACCCCAGGGATTCCACCAGCGCCGAACTGGCCGTCCCGAATTTCGAGGCCATGTTGACCGGCGACATCAAGGGCAAAAAGATCGGTATTCCGAAAGAATACCGCATGGACGGAATGCCGGCCGAAATCGAAAAACTCTGGGCCGATGGCGCCGCTATGTTGAAAGATGCAGGCGCTGAGATTGTCGATATCTCGCTGCCGCACACCAAATACGCACTGCCCGCCTATTATGTGATTGCTCCGGCCGAGGCATCCTCGAACCTCGCCCGCTATGACGGTGTTCGCTATGGCCGCCGCGCCCGGTTGGCGCAGGGCGATGGCATCACCGAGATGTACGAAAAAACCCGCGCCGAAGGCTTTGGCCATGAGGTTCAGCGCCGCGTGATGGTCGGAACATATGTTTTGTCAGCGGGCTTCTATGACGCTTACTACAATCGTGCGCGCCGTGTCCGTACCCTGATCAAGAAGGATTTCGAAGATGTGTTCGCCGCAGGCGTGGACGCGATTCTGACCCCAGCCACCCCATCTGCCGCCTTCGGGCTGGGCGAGATGACCGAGACCGATCCGGTGCAGATGTACCTCAACGATGTGTTCACCGTGACCGTGAACCTCGCGGGGCTTCCTGGTATTTCTGTCCCAGCGGGACTGGACAAGCAGGGTTTGCCGCTGGGTCTGCAGCTGATCGGACGCCCGTGGGAAGAGGGCGATCTGCTCAATACTGCCTATGCGCTCGAAAATGCGGCCGGTTTTGTGGCCAAACCGGGCAAATGGTGGTAACTCTAAAGTAGAGCAGGAAAGAGCAACAAAAGGCAGCTTGAAATGCGTGCAGTTCTTCTGATCCCGGCGATCGGCCTTTTGGCCGCATGTGACACCACCAGCACGGTTCCTGGAACCGAATTCAACACACCTTCGTATCAGGCGCAACGCGAGGCGGTTCTGAGCGGGCAAACCGTAAACGGGGACCCTTTGATCCCGCCTTCGGTTATCTCGTCTGAGGCGCTGTCGCCATCATCTGTCGAGGCGTCTGCACTGGTGGCCCAAGGCGATCCGTTGACAGCTGTGCAAACAGGCGGGGATTCGGCCGAAGATATCGCCAATCAGACCGCGGCGGCACTGGCGGGTACGTCACCGTCTGCCACTGCTCAGCCCGATGTACCGGTTGCGGCGGTCGCAGCTCCATTGACAGCTACAGCTCCATTGAGCGCTACTGCGCCGGTGGTCGCCAATAACGTCAGCATCTCCGACGAGCAGAATTTTGACGCGGTGTCCAACCGGCGCTCGATTGAAAGTGACGCGGCGCGGATCGAAAAGAACAAGGCGACTTACGAAGTGGTCACGCCAACTACGCTGCCGCAACGCAGCAGCGATGGTCAGCCCAATATCGTGCAATACGCGCTTTCCTCTTCGAACCCGGTTGGGGCACAAGTCTACAGCAGGGCGGGGTTCAACTTGCAGGCCAAGGCTCAGCGAAACTGCGCCAAATTCCCCTCGCCGGATCAGGCCCAGATCGAGTTTCTGGCCAGTGGCGGACCGCAAAGGGATCGCAAGGGTCTGGACCCCGATGGTGATGGCTATGCCTGTGGCTGGGACCCGAGCCCGTTCCGACGGGCGATCAATAACTGACACCTGTGGAGCCGATCTGGCAACCATCACCGAATTTCGGCCCGCGCCGCGATGGGCTGACGCCGTCGCTGATCGTTCTTCACTACACCGCGATGGAGGGAACCGGGGCGGCGCTTGAACGGTTATGTGATTCTGATGCCGAAGTATCAGCGCATTACCTGATCGGACGCGATGGCATGCTTTGGCAGATGGTAAACGAAGAGGACCGGGCCTGGCATGCCGGCGCCGGAAGCTGGTGCGGGCACACCGATATCAACTCGCGGTCTATCGGGATCGAGTTGGATAACGGCGGGGATCATCCTTATTCGGAGCCGCAGATGGCGGCATTGGAGCGACTGCTGACGAGGATCATGGCGCGCTGGAGCATTCCTCCCAAAGGCGTCATCGGTCATTCAGATATGGCTCCGGGTCGAAAGTTCGATCCCGGATCCCGCTTTGACTGGCCGCGGCTTGAGCATCAGGGATTAGCGGGAAAACGCGGATTCTGCGAAGGTCCAAAAGACGCTCCGGCGACATTGTTCCGGGCGTTAGCGCGGGACAAGGGCTATACGGCCGATGTGGATGACGAGACGCTGCTTGCCGCAGTTCGTCTGCGTTATCGCCCGCGGGCCTGCGGCGCGTTGGAGCCTGCGGATTTCACACCGCTTGGCCATACTGCGCTCTGGACCTGAGGGAACAAAACTCCTATGTCCCCAACTGCGCGGAGGGCCGGATGGCCGCTGGGGCAGACGCCCGAGAGGAAAGTCCGGACTCCACAAGGCAACGGTGCCGGGTAACGCCCGGGCGGGGAAACCCGACGGAAAGCGCCACAGAAAACAGACCGCCGCGCATGCGCGGTAAGGGTGAAACGGTGGGGTAAGAGCCCACCGCGCCGCTGGCAACAGGGGCGGCACGGCAAGCCCCACCGGGAGCAATGCCGAATAGGGTCCCCGCGCGGGCCGGTCGGCGTCAGCCGATACCGCCGCTAGGCTCGCCTTGGCCGAGAGGGACCGGGTTGGCAGCTTGAGCCGCGCAGCAATGCGCGGCCTAGAGGAATGGTCATCGAAGGGGGCAACCCCGGAACAGGATCCGGCTTACAGGCCCCCCGCGCGTTTTTCTTTACGAGCCCGGCGCTTTGTATGCGCCGGTCAACCCGGCCGCTTTTTCGGCAATCGCCGCAAATTCGGCACCGGTCCATGCCCTGACGGTTTCAATGCTGGACGTAACACCGGAAGCGCCCACCGCCATTCCGACCGAGACGGCATCCGCGCCATCCGGTGCTTCGCTGACAAGCACGATGTCGTTGGTTCCGGTGGTCATGTATAGCGCGACGATCTTGCCGCCGACCTTGTCCAAAAGCGCCTGAATGGCAGCGGTCCTGTCCTCCGGTTTTTTCATCAGTCCCTGAATCCCGGATTGTGAATAAGATGCGTAGGTAATGAATAGGGGCATGTTGCCCTCCATGATTGAGGTGTGCGGGACGAACATATTGGCCAGTCCCCAGGCCTGGTAACCCAAAGTCAGACCAACGCGGAGAACGCCGGATAGACCAGAAAAATGCCGAAAAGGCACAGTGCGGCGCCTGTCATAGCGACTAGCCATCTGGAGTGAGGCAGCAGTTTTTCTGCCGCCACATACAGGGCGATACCTGCAATCCAATACAGGTTCATGATGCCACCCACGAACAAAAGCACCATCAGAGCCCAGCAGCATCCCAGGCAATAGAGTCCGTGATCCATACCAGTCAGAAGTGCTCCCAACCGGCCAGGTCGATTGTGCGCGGCCAGGAAATGGGCAGGCGACCGGCAGTGACGCAGGCAGGCCGATTTCAGTGGGGAGAACTGATAAAGGCCTGCTGCGATCATCACAAAACCGGCAAAGGTCTTGGAGCGGATGGTCATCATGGGACCGTCTGAAAGCCCCCAGGCTTCCAGAGCATATTGCAGCACTGTGGCCAAAAGGCTGAACCCCGCCCAAGCAATCAGATAGCCTGCCAGAAACAGGGTGCCGAGGAGGGCTACAGAGGCTTTGTCGGCCCCATGTCTTTTTAGGGCGGTATATAGCAAGAGCATAGGAGCTGCGCTGGGTGTCATCATGGCGATCATCATGATCCACCACATCAGAAAGATCAGAACGGCGTATTGCAACGTCCATTGAACGGCCATGCCCATCATCATGGGTTCCCCGATAGGGCGGGCCATTCGAGTCATCTCCAAGGCCGACATGTTCATGCCAACACCGGCAATCGTATACCAGACCGCGCCCATCACAACCAATGACACGCTGGCCAGGACGATCCGAGTGTCGTGACGGGCCAGCTTTTCCGCCGGCCCATACGCGTTTAGATCAGTTTTGCCGCTCATGAGGCATACCCTGTTCAGGCCCCGACGACGCCGTGTCCGGAAATGTTCAGATGAGCCAGATGAGCATGCGTGGCATCAAATGTCAGGCTGATGGCGCCGCCGGTTGTCGTTGCGGTGCCGGAGGCAGCTTCGGCATGGCGATATTCAAATCCGTTAGGTAAATTGATTCCGGCGCGGTGCGGGAGGCCGGATACGATATGGGGAATCGGCCCTACCTCGACGTTGAAAATCCCCTTGACCTCGGCCTTGCCGGTGCGTTCCTCGCGGCTCCAGTCAAGTTCGACAGGAAGATAAAGCGTTTCGTGTTTCGTTGGACTCATTGCTGCATAAACGTACCACATCGTAGCCATTTCATCGGTATCTTCGCCCAACATGATCGACTCCAACGCCTTGCGCTGATCGGCGTCCGCGCGCTCATCCACGATCAATTGCATCTGGCCATTGCCTTCGTGAATTGGACCAGGCCAGTAGTAGACGCCTGCTGCCCTAAGGCCACCCAGCTTGGTGTCGCCGTAGTGCCCCGACTTGATGTCATAAACGACGATAGCCTCGCAGTTCCCATGTGTCGGCAGAACGCTAAATTGGCAGGGACAGCCGAAGTTGCAATTGCAATTGGCAAGCTCTTCCGCATCAATGTGCCACTCTGTCATAGTTTACCCCCTCGGTAGACTTGTTTGAACCAGCATGCTCGAACGTGGGTCTTGCCGTGGAAGGCCTCGCAATGCGATTTCCGGTTATTGTTTCCCGGATTTACATTGTCCGACGACATTATCACGGAACCGTGATGTGTTCAAAAATTTGCCAAACGGATGAATCTTTTCCATGTCTGCAACTTGAGAGAGCGTTCGAAAAACCTGCCGTTCTGCATCGAATCCGGTTGACTTGGCCGTTAAGCAGGGTAAAAGCGCACGCTCATAGGAATTCAACCGAAAGGCTCCTGCCTTTTCGGACGCAGGAGATAACCATGGCGAAGCCGACGACCATCAAGATCCGTCTGAACTCGACCGCGGGCACGGGCCACTTCTATGTGACCAAGAAAAACGCTCGCACCATGACCGAGAAAATGACCGTTCGTAAATACGATCCGGTCGCTCGCAAACATGTCGAGTACAAAGAAGGCAAGATCAAGTAAGCCTTCTTATACAGGATGTTCGAGGAAGGGCCGCATCAGTATGCGGCTCTTTTTTTTGATTTTGTGGCGTTCGACACACTGGGTGCGATGCGTGGGCCGTTGCAGACGAGCATCAGGCTTACAGACAATCGAAAGTCACCCTGCTTGATATGAAGCCCTTACTGCCTTTACGGTTTCAGCAACCCGTCACAAATCTCTGAGCAGCCATGAAAAAAATCTTGTTTCCCGCATTCGCCTGTCTCTCGCTTGCAGCTTGCGACGATATCTGGAACCGTGAAGGGGTTGGATTTACCGGCCTTGATGGTGAACCAAAAACCTTTTCGGAAGAAAAAGGGGTTGTGGACTATATCACGCGCCGTGAAAGTGTTCCGGCGGAACTGGCGCGTCTGGCACCGGTCAAGGTGACGACGGATGAGACTGATATGAACAAAATTGCCGGTGTCGCTATTGACCACGGTGGACGAACCCCCGCGAATGCAGTCGAAGTCGGCGGGCAGGACAAAACGCTGATGCTGAGCAATGTCGAAGTTAACGGTATCCTGTTTGCCGTTCTGCGTACGCAGGAAGGAACAACAGCGAAGATGGATGCCTCAGCCGGGAGCGCGTTCTCCAGCGCCATACCCCGCCTGACCGGGTGCCTTGCAAGCGGAAGTGCCTATCAGAAAGGTTCAGCTGGCAAGCGGACCACTGGTTTCGCCGTGCCGCTGGATTGCAGCTGATCTGACGTCGATCTTCTTTTTAGGAAATGGCCGCCGTACGGTGGCCGTTTTTTTGTCTATGAGAAGCCGTTCAGAAAAAAAGGGCGGGTTCCAAAGAACCCGCCCCATCTTGTTTGATTTGGTTTACCCGCGGTTTATTCGCGGCTTCCAAACAACTGCAGCAGGAACATGAACATATTGATGAAGTCCAGATACAGGCTCAGAGCGCCCATAATCGCTGCTTTGCCCAGCCATTCCTGATCGCCGGAGTGGGCCATCTGAATATACGTGGTCTTGATCTTCTGTGTGTCATAGGCGGTGAGGCCTGCGAAAATCAGCACGCCGATCACCGAAATTGCGAACGCCATCGCCGAAGAGGCAATAAAGATGTTGACGATAGAAGCCACGATCAGGCCAATCAGGCCCATGATCAGGAACGTTCCCATCCCCGACAGGTCTTTCTTGGTGGCGTAACCATAGAGCGACAGGCCGGCAAAGGCGATCGCGGTGATCAGAAACACCTGAATGATGGACTGGCCGGTGAAGACCAGAAAGATTGAGCTGATGGAAAGACCCATCACGGCGGCAAAGGCATAGAACACAAGCTGTGCACCAGCCGCGCTCAATCTGTTAATGGCTGCGCCAAAGCCAAAGACAAAGGCCAGAGGCGCGAACATGACCACCCACTTCAGAGGCGATGCATAGATCGAATAGCCGAATTGGGTCAGGTACTTGTCTGCGCTTAGTTGTGCCGCGGCGGCCGACGGATCGGTGGTCACCGCCAGCCCGGAAATCGCCCATGCAGCCAGGAATGTGATCAGCATGCCTACGGACATCGTGCCGTAGACCTTGTTCATATGGGCGCGCAGGCCCTCGTCAATCTGGGCAACGCGCGCGCCAGCCGCCGTCCGGATTGTGTCGAATTCAGCCATTGAGGTCTCCCTAAAGTTGTCCGTTTGTGTGCAGGTGCAAACCTGCGGTACTCGGAGCAAATATCGGAAAGGAAGCCTCGCAATTCAAGCCTTTTCATGACAAATTCTTGAGTTTGCGCAGATGGTAGTCATCCGGAGTTAACTGCGTTTGGCGCCGCGATCAGCAGCGCCAGTTGTCCGGAGCGTCCCAGATCGGTTTGGAGGCCTCCTCGCGGGCTTCAGTTTTGGTCAACCCGACATCTTCAAGGGCACGACTGTCCAGACGTTCCAGAGCGCGACGTTGACGCCAGACAGAAAGCGAGGTCCGGATGCGGTATGTGCGCGATGTGCGGGCGGTGCGGCAAGTAGTGGATGCAGAGGTGAGTGTCATATCGGAACCTTTCTTGATTGCTGATGTGTTTTCTTTCTTTCATCAATTTTCTTGAATTATATGGTGCAGTATGATTGATTTTGAAAACGAATGTTTTTGATCTTTCACATCAAGGATTGTGATAATGAGAAACTTGGACATCACCACATTGCGTTCCTTTGTGGCGGTTGCGGATCATGGCGGTGTGACTCGCGCAGCGGGATTCCTGCATCTCACGCAATCTGCTGTCTCCATGCAGTTGAAACGACTGGAAGAGCTATTGGGTCAGGAATTGCTCGACCGCAGCGGACGCACCATCGCGTTGACGGCATCCGGTGAACAGCTGCTGGCCTATGCCCGCCGGATGGTGGCGCTCAATGACGAATTGATTGGGAAACTGACCGATCAGGCATTTGAGGGCGAAGTGGTTCTGGGGGTTCCGCATGACATAGTTTACCCGGCGATCCCAAGGGTATTGCAGCGGTTCAATGCCGATTTTCCGCGTGTGAAGGTGCAACTGGTGTCGTCTTATTCGCTGCAACTCAAGGACATGTTCGGCAAGGGCGAATGCGATTTGATCCTGACCACCGAAGCATCGAATGGGGAAGGGGCCGAGACGGTCGCTGAACTGCCGCTTCGCTGGATCGGCGCGCCTGGAGGATCCGCATGGCGCAAGCGGCCGCTTAGGTTGGCATTGGGGCGGCGGTGCATGTTCCGCCCGCAGGTAATCTCTGCCTTGGATGAGGCCGGGATTCCGTGGGAACTTGCTGTCGAAACTGAAAACGACCGCACAATTGAAGCAACCGTAAGCGCGGATCTCGCAGTGCATGCGATGCTGGATGGAACCGAAGCCGCGCATCTGGAGCAGATCGACTCGGGGAGGGCTTTGCCCGAACTGCCAGCCCACCGGATAAATCTCTACGGTGGCGAAAGTGGTCGGGGTGCGATTGTCGAAGCGCTGGCGGAGTTGGTGCGCCAGAATTTCCGGATGATCGGTGGGCCACAACTCAAGGCCGTCGCCGGTTGATTATGGCGTAATCACCACCTTGCCGGTCGATTTGCGTTCTTTCAATAGCGTCATACCCTCGGCAACCCGTTCCAGCGGCAGTACGTGACTGATATGTGGTTTGATTTTTTCTTCGCCATGCCACCGGAACAGGGTTTCAAAGCTGTTTCGTACAACTTCGGGGCGGAATTTCAGATACCCGCCAATGTAAACGCCGATGACCGTAAGGTTTTTGACCAGCAAGTGATTGGCTGAAATCTGTGGCACGTTGCCACCGGCAAAACCGATGGGCAGCAAGCGCCCTTCAGGATTTGTGGCCCTGAAGGCGGCTTTGAATACATCTCCGCCGATGGCGTCATAAACGACATCGGCCCCACCCAGAGTCTTGACCCGCTCTCGCAGGTCTTCTGACGCGTCGATCAGGTGGTCCGCACCGGCGGCTTGGGCAACTGCCAGCTTGTCTGGACCTCGCGCCTGAGCGATTACCCTGGCCCCCATCAACTTGCCGATTTCGACCGCTGTTAGCCCTACGCCTCCGGCGGCACCGGTAACCAGCAAAGTTTCGCCGGGTTGCAACATGGCACGATGACTTAGCGCAATGTGGCTGGTGCCATACGCAATTTGTATTGCAGCAGCGTCCTCAAAGCTCATCGAGTCCGGGAGCCTAATCGCCCGTTCAGCATCGAAAGTTCCAAACTCTGCCAATCCCCCTTGACCCGAGTAGACAGCGATTCGGTCTCCTGGCTTCAAGTCGGTCACATTTGTTCCGACTTTGTCGACAATCCCGGATATTTCCATTCCAAGTGTAAAAGGCACGGCAGGCGTATCTTGATAGCTTCCCTGCTGCATCAGTAGGTCTGCAAAGTTTAGACCGCAGGCTCGAATGGCGACTCTGACCTGACCCTGCTCCGGCTCTGGCTTTGGGGTGTTCACAAGCTCGGCAGAGGCTCCCATAGTGGTCACGTTGTATGCGAGCATCAAGATGTGTCCTTTCTCGGAGCCTGTGGCAATGGCTCGGTTTTCGGTTCTTGAACGCATAGCGAAACGTGGAATGGGCAACAACTCCCCGGTGTTTTCTTTAGGGTAATCTCTACTCAGAAGTTGACATTTGTTTGCATCATACTCACAACCACAAACCTGTGTTGCGGGGTCTTGATTCAACCTTCTTGAAATGAGGCGCGAAATTCGCGATATATAGTGATAGTGCAGTTCGGGGTGCATATTCGGAATTAGGGAGTTCTTAAAAGGCCACCCGCTAGTTTGGGGGTCAAGGCCTAAGGCGCGAGTACCCGGACAGTTGTCAGTGTAACAGAGGAGAGAACCCATGACCCATCCCGTCGATGTCCATGTCGGCAAGCGTGTGCGGCACCGCCGTTGGCTGATCGGAATGACACAGCAGCAGTTGGCGGAGCAGGTTGGAATCAAGTTTCAACAAATCCAGAAATACGAGACCGGCGCAAACCGGATCAGTGCGTCACGCCTTTGGGACATCGCGGAGGCGCTGGAAGTGCCTGTGAGTTTCTTCTTCGAAGGCCTTGACGAGTCGCACAAGGACACGCCGCAAAAGCAAAAGGTTCCTGCGGACCTTATGGGTGACAAAGAAGCATTGGATCTGGTCCGCTCATATTACGCAATTCCAGAAAACCAGCGTCGCCGCCTGTTTGAACTAGCGCGTGTGCTGAGCGATGTAGCCTAATCCAAAGGTCTTGACTCTTCTGATTGCTAGCCGCACGGGTGTGTTATGGAACGTACCCAGTTCAGCGATCTAGAAGTTGCCGAAATGCTGGCGGATGCTGCCCGGGCGGCCATTCTGCCATATTTCCGGCAGCCTATATTGGAAACTCAAAACAAGCTGCATGCCGGTTACGATCCGGTTACCGTTGCGGATCATGCTGCGGAACAAGCCATGCGCGATGTGTTGGCCAGGCACCGTCCCGAAGATGGGGTTTGGGGGGAGGAATTCGGCAAGACGGCAAGTGCCAATGGTCGGATGTGGGTATTGGACCCGATAGACGGAACTCGGGGGTTTATCAGCGGAACACCAACCTGGGGCGTGCTGATTGCCCTGTCCAACAACGATGGCCCTTTTCTTGGCGTCATTGACCAGCCCTATATCGGCGAGCGATTCGTCGGAACGCATGATGCGGCGTATGTTCGTGGTCCGCACGGCGAAACCCGGCTGCAAACACGAACACCCGTCGCATTGAAGGATGCGGTGTTGTTCACCACGTTTCCAGAAGTTGGGACACCGGAAGAGGGTGCTGCATTTCGGGCCGTTGCCGAGCAGGTAAAACTGACGCGGTTCGGAATGGATTGTTATGCCTATGCGCTACTCGCTGCAGGTCAGGTGGATTTGGTGATCGAGGCTGGTCTGAACGCTTACGACATCCAGGCCCCCATTGCCGTTATCCGATCGGCTGGTGGTGTAGTGACTGATTGGCAGGGCGGCCCGGCTCATCAGGGTGGACGAGCCTTGGCGGCGGCAAATCCTGAGATTCATGCGGAAGCGCTGGATATCCTTCGCCGGTTCTGAACAAACTTGAAAAGCGGCGGTTGACAGTATAGTCAGACGCTGACCGGTTCTTGAGTCCGTTTTCCGCCGGTCCCAACACTCCTTGCACGAAACGGGCGGTTGCAGGAGTGTGAAACATGAACGAAATCCTGTTGAAGAATGCCGACACCATCCTGACAATGGATGACGAACGGCGCGAATTATCAAATTCCGACGTCATAATTCGGGACGGCCAGATCGCTGAAATTGGGCATGATCTGAAGTCTGATGGCGAAATTCACGATCTGGCAGGTTGTGTGGTGACGCCGGGATTAGTGAATACGCATCACCATCTTTATCAAACATTGACCCGCGCCGTGCCAAAAGGGCAGGACGCGCTGCTGTTTGGCTGGCTACAGACGCTCTATCCAATCTGGTCCCGGTTCGGCCCGGACGAGATGTTCGTGTCGGCTCAGATTGGTCTCGCTGAATTGGCGTTGTCGGGTTGTACACTCAGTTCCGACCACCTCTATCTCTACCCCAATGGCGCGCGCTTGGATGACACGATCGCGGCTGCGGCTGAAATCGGACTACGGTTTCACCCGACACGTGGAGCGATGAGTATTGGTGAAAGCGATGGCGGACTACCGCCGGATCAGTTGGTGGAAAACGAAGCAGACATTCTTGACGACATGATACGTGTGGTCGATGCATTTCACGATCCCTCCGAGGGTTCCATGTGTCATGTCGGGCTGGCCCCGTGTTCTCCGTTTTCGGTCAGTCGTGATCTGATGCGTCATACCGCTGATTTGGCGCGGGACAAGGGCGTCATGCTGCATACCCATCTGGCAGAAAACGACGAAGATATTGCGTATTCTCTGTCACAGTTCGGGTGTCGCCCCGGACAATATGCCGAAGACCTAGGCTGGACAGGTTCGGATGTATGGCATGCCCATTGCGTCAAGCTGGACGGACAGGAAATTGATCTCTTCGCTGGCAGTCGAACCGGTGTCGCTCATTGTCCTTGCTCAAACTGTCGTCTTGGCTCGGGGATCGCCCCGGTGCGCGAGATGCGGGACAGAGGGGTCACTATCGGGTTGGGCGTTGACGGGGCGGCATCCAATGACTGCGGCAATCTGATGGCCGAAGCGCGCCAGGCGATGCTGTTGCAGCGGGTGGCGCGCGGGGCCGATGCGATGTCGGCGCGCGAAGCGCTGGAAATCGCGACGCGGGGCGGAGCGGATGTGTTGAATCGCCCGGATTGCGGGCGTATCGCACCTGGCAAACGTGCCGACATCGCAGTCTGGGACGTGCGCTGTGTCGAAAGTGCGGGTAGCTGGGACCCAGCGGCACTGCTTCTGGCCGGGCCGACCACAGTAAAACACCTGTTTGTCGAAGGGCGTCAGATTGTGAGTGATGGGCAGGTCACTACGGTCGATTTGCCGGTGGTGATCGAGCGTCAGAACCAGCTGGCACTTGCGCTGCAAGACTGAACCCTGATGCTGCCTTCATGAATAACAGTTGCACGCCCAATGGCGCGCGCCAACATCATTTGGCCACGCGCTGACCGCTGATCCAGACTTCGGCGATGGCGCGGTCGTCGCCCATCATGATGGTTGGGAAGATTGCCTCCCACAAGTCGTCCGCGACGGCGACGCGTTGCGCAATGGCCGGGGTCGATGCCAGGTCGAGAACCACCAAATCTGCGTCCATCCCATGTGCGATATTGCCGATACTATCGTCCATGCGCAGGGTTCCGGCGGATCCGACTGTCCCCAACCACAACAGTTGTGCCGGGTGCAGAGGCGTGCCGCGCAGTTGCCCGATTTCATAGGCCGCGGCCATCGTGCGCAGCATCGAAAAGCTAGACCCTCCACCGGTATCCGTAGCAAGGCCAATTCTGTGCCCGTCCTGCATCAAACCGGCCATATCGAACAGGCCGGACCCGATGAAGGTGTTTGAGGTCGGACAGTGAATCAGGGCCGCGTCCACCTCGCGCAGCCGGTCGCGTTCCCGCGGTTCGAGATGGATCACGTGACCATAAAGCCCCCTTTTGCCCAGAAGGCCGAAGCGCTCATAAGTGTCCAGATAGTCGCGCGCGTCCGGAAACAGCGACATGACCCATTCGATCTCGTCTGTTTGCTCGCTCAGGTGCGTTTGCATCAGGCATTCGGGGTTCTCCGCCCAAAGCGCACCCATCGCTTCCAGCTGTTCCGGTGTCGAGGTCGGAGAGAACCGCGGTGTGATGGCATAAGAAATGCGATCGACCCCATGCCACTTCTGCAACAGCGACTTGGATTGGTCATAGGCGGTTTGGGGGGTGTCCCGCAGACCTTCGGGGGCGTTGCGATCCATACAGGTCTTTCCCGCAACTACTTTTTGCTTGCGCTTCTGCGCCTCGGCGAAAAATGCATCGACGCTTTCAGGGTGGATTGTGCAGAAACTGCACATGGTCGTGGTTCCGTGCGCCGCAGTAAGATCCAGATACCGCGCCGCGATTTCGGCGGCGTATTCGGTAGAGGCGAATTTCATTTCTTCGGGAAAGGTGTAGGTGTTCAGCCAGTCGATCAGCCGCTTTCCCCAGCTGGCGATCATCGCGGTCTGGGGATAGTGAACATGAGGATCGATAAAACCCGCCATAATGATCCGGTCCCCATGGTCTATGCACTTGGCATCGGGGTTGGCCTCTTGCAAGGATCGCGCGGACCCAACGGTTTCGATTATGCCGTTTGATATCAGTACGGCTTCGCTGACGCGCACGGCGTCAGTTGGCTCACCCTCGAAAGGTGAGGCAGTAAAGCTTAACACGCGACCTTGCAGCAGTGTTTTCTGCGTCATGTCCAGTCGATCTCCACTTTGTTGGAACCGACGCACAGCATAGAAGCGGCAAAGATGTGGGTAAATTGCGCTATTGTCATTGTTTTCCGGTAGCAGCTTCTTCTAATTAGGGGTCAATCGCGAAAGTGAAGGGGCAGTTCATGACCACTGGCAACGATCAGGTCGATACCGACCAGCCCCGGGACGACGACGCCTATGCATTGGACCGCAAGGTTGTCGCGGATATTCTTGATGCAGTAGAGGCTGGCGACCGCGATGCTCTCGTCGCGTTGATGGAGCCGCTTTATGCGGCGGATATCGCTGACCTTTTGGAGCAGATCGATTCCGACGATCGCGCACAGTTAATCCGCCTCTACGACCGTGAATTCGATGGCGAGATTCTCTCGGAACTCGAAGAGGGCGTTCGCGAAGAAGTCATAGGCATCCTGCATCCTGACGTTCTGGCCGATGCCGTGCGCGATCTGGACAGTGACGATGTTGTCGACCTGCTCGAAGATCTTGAGGAACCGCAACAGGAAGTCATCCTTGGTGTTCTTGAGGATGCCGAAAGGGTCGCCGCGCAACAGGCGCTGTCATATCCGGAGAACTCCGCCGGTCGCCTCATGCAACGCGAAGTGGTCATGGCGCCTGAACATTGGACAGTGGGTCAGGCCATCGATCACATGCGTGCTGCCGAGGAATTGCCCGAGGACTTTTATCACGTCATTTTGGTCGACCCCCGCCTCAAGCCGGTGGCCTATGTGACCTTGGGCAAGCTGATGGGAACCCGGCGCGAAGTTCACCTCAGTGACATCGCCGAAGAGGATTTTCACGTCTTCCCCATCGATCTGGACGAAGAAGATGTGGCCTATGCCTTCAATCAGTATCATCTGATCTCGGCGCCGGTGGTCGATCAGGACGGGCGGCTCGTTGGTGTGATCACAATAGACGATGCGATGGTTGTTCTGGACGAGGAGTACGAAGAAGACATGATGCGCCTTGCTGGTGTGGGTGAAGGCAGTCTATCCGACACGGTTGTCGAAACGACAAAGCAGCGTCTGCCTTGGCTGGGGGTCAATCTGATTACTGCGATTGTCGCCTCTATCGTGATTTCGATCTTTGATGACACCATCGCAAAGTTTGTGGCTTTGGCGGTGTTGATGCCTATCGTGGCCTCGATGGGCGGCAACGCCGGGACGCAAAGTCTGACAGTGGCGGTTCGGGCCCTTGCCACACGCGACCTGACCGGATCAAACCTTTGGCGGGTGGTCAGGCGCGAGGCGCTGGTTGGTTTGACCAACGGGATCGTGTTTGCAGGGGTCATGGGAATCGTTTGTTACGCGTGGTTTGGCTCGCCCATGCTCGGCTTTGTGATTTGCGCCGCAATGGTGGTCAATCTGGTCGTGGCCGGGCTAGCGGGAACCGGGATTCCCGTGCTTCTCGAAAAAGCCGGGGTCGACCCGGCGCTGGCTTCGGGGACATTCGTGACAACGGTGACGGATGTTGTGGGTTTCTTCGCTTTCCTGGGGCTGGCAGCATGGCTTTTGACCTGAGGACTATTCCTTGACCGACCTGGCCGAAGTGAAAGCAGCTGCACGCAAGGCGGCCTTTGCCCGTCGCAAGCAGGCCTTTGAAGCCGCACCACCCGGCGCTGCCGGTCATCTATCAGAGGTTTTGGCCGGATATCGCGGCGTTCCCTTGTCGGGTTACATGCCGATCCGGACCGAGATCGACCCGCTTCCCGCTATGGCGGAAGCTGCGGCTTACGGCCCAGTGGGCGTTCCGGTGATTCAAGCCGCTGGTCAACCTTTGCGCTTTTCGCGATGGGTGCCTGAAGGTGTGCTCCGTGACGGTCCATTCGGTGCCAAGGTGCCTGAAATTGATGATTATTTCGACCCAGAGATTCTGATCGTCCCGCTTGTGGCGTTCGATGCTCACGGTGGGCGTCTGGGGTATGGCGGCGGGTTCTATGACCGCACGTTGGAAGGGCTGCGGGCCAAGAGACCGACACTGGCCATCGGGTTTGCATTTGATGGACAGGAGGCTGAAAACCTGCCGCTTGAACCCACGGATCAACCGTTGGACATGATCGTCACGGAAAGCCGCATCCTGGCATTTTGAACATCAGTTCTCGAAATGGCTGCGCAGATAATCCCAGGCATCGACTTCTTGTCCGTTGGGTAGGATGCAAACGCCATGTTCGCTGCCATCAGCGTTCTTGCGTATTTCGAATGTGCCTTCGTTTTCAACGCAGAACGTAGCTGCTGGGTTTGTCATCGTAGTCTTGGTTTGCGCTATAGCGTAGCTGGCGGCCAGGGTCATCGCGATTGCCAAAGTAAACAGTTTCACGAAACGCCCAATCTGTCGGTCGAGACCCGCGCGTGGCAGAGCACGTGTTGTTTGTTGAAATAAACTATGTTCGATCGGGCGGATGAACAACATTTCCCAAAGGTTGGCCGCTTGCGTCTTGTTCTCACCAACGGCTGGCCGTAGGAGAGTGACCCATGAGAATTCTGTTCCTTGGTGATGTCATGGGCCGTTCCGGGCGGACGGCCGTGCAAGAGCATCTGCCACGCTTGCGAGACGAGTGGCGGCTGGATTTCGTCGTGGTCAATGGCGAGAATGCCTCGAGCGGCATGGGGTTGAGCGGGGATCACGCCAAGCTGTTGCTGGCGGCGGGTGCCGATTGTGTAACGCTGGGCGATCATGCATTCGATCAAAAGGACATGTTGCAGTTCATTGAAAGTGAGCCGCGCATCATCCGGCCCATTAACTACGCCAAGGGCGCGCCGGGGCGGGGGTATCGGCTCTTCAATGCTCCGGGGGGGCGCAAGGTTCTGGTGGCGCAGGTGCTGGGACAGGTGTTCATGAAACGGGCCTTTGATGATCCATTTTCGGCCATTGAACCGGTGCTCAAATCACACCCGCGCGGCGGGCTTGCACAGGCCGTAATCGTAGACATGCATTGCGAGGCGACTTCGGAGAAGATGGCGATGGGGCACTTTTGCGACGGGCGCGCGAGTTTTGTTGTTGGCACGCATACCCACGTACCCACAGCTGACGCCCAGATCCTTCAGGGCGGCACGGGATACCTAAGCGATGCGGGTATGTGCGGCGACTATGACTCGGTCATTGGAATGGACAAGGCCGAACCCATGCGCCGATTCATCACAGGTATGTCAAAGACCCGGTTTTCACCTGCTGGTGGAGAGGCGAGCCTGTCCGGCTTTTTCGTGGAAACAGACGACCGCACTGGTTCGGCGATTTCGGTCAGCATGGTGCGGGTTGGCGGGCGATTGCAGCAAGCCGGTCCATAGTGCACCAAAACGAACGCACGTGAGAAGAACGACAGGCTTGCCAAGCACGGGAATTGCGTGAAACTGTTGGTTAGGCAAGGGATCGGGCAATAAACCGAGAATGGATCTCCTACAGCTTTCAGATACAGCCAGCGCAGTTCTGGCACTGACCATCGTCGCGGGCATGTTTGCGTTGTTTTTGCGTGAAACTTTGCCAGCTGAGGTTGTTGCGATCATTGGTGTCGCGTTGATGCTGGTAACCGGCATCTTGCCGTATGAAAAGGCCTTGCCGGTACTGGCAAACCCGGCACCGTGGACGATTGCAGCCATGTTTCTGATCATGGGGGCTTTGGTGCGGACCGGGGCTCTCGATTCTTTTACCTCGCTGGCGCAAAAACAGGCGCAGGTGAATCCAAGAATTGCAATTGGTCTGCTGATAGCTTTTGTGGTTGTCGCGTCCGCCTTTGTGTCGAACACGCCGGTTGTTGTGGTGATGATCCCGGTTTTTGTTCAGATTGCCCGAACTTTGAACATTTCTGCCTCGAAACTCCTGATCCCGCTCAGCTATGCCGCCATTCTCGGCGGAACGTTGACCCTGATTGGCACGTCGACAAACCTGTTGGTCGATGGTGTGGCAAGGGCGCAGGGATTACCCCCATTTACGATTTTCGAAGTCACGCCGCTGGGTGTGGTGCTGGTTGCGTACGGGATGGTATATCTTCGCTTCATCGGCCCAAGATTGCTGCCCGAGCGTACGAGCATGGCGATGATGCTGAGCGACCGCTCCAAGATGAAGTTCTTCACCGAGGCGGTGATCCCCCCCGAGAGCAATCTGATCGGTCGCGAAGTGATCGGAGTTCAGTTGTTCAAACGCCCCGGTGTGCGGCTTATCGACGTGATCCGGGGGGATGAATCGCTGCGCCGCGACCTAAAGGGTGTTACTTTGCAACTTGGTGACCGGGTTGTTTTGCGCACGCAGATGACCGAGTTGCTGAGCTTGCAAAGCAACAAGGAACTCAAGCGTGTCGATCAGGTATCCGCGGTCGAGACCAAGACGGTCGAAGTGCTGATCACGCCAGGATGCAGAATGGTCGGGCGCGCCCTGGGTGCGATGCGCCTGCGCCGTCGTTATGGCGTTTACGTATTGGCTGTGCATCGCCGAAACCAGAACATCAGTGGCCAACTGGACGATCTGATCGTCAGGGTTGGCGACACGCTACTGTTGGAAGGCGCTCCAGCGGATATCCAGCGACTGGCCGCCGACATGGACATGGTCGACGTCTCGCAGCCTTCTGCGCGTGCCTATCGCCGCAGTCACGCGCCCATTGCAGTTTCGGCGTTGCTAGGAATCGTGTTGCTCGCCGCGCTCGGTGTAGCCCCCATTCTCCTGTTGTCGGTCCTCGCTGTCGCGGTGGTGCTGGCCACCCGTTGCATCGATGCTGATGAGGCGTTCTCTTTCGTGGAGGGGCGCCTGCTCGCCCTCATCTTCGCCATGCTGGCGATTGGCGCTGCTTTGGAAAGTTCAGGTGCGGTCGAGATGATCGTGAATGCCGTCGCCCCGGTGTTGAGCATGTTGCCACCATTCATGATCGTCTGGGCGGTTTACCTGCTGACCTCTATCCTGACCGAACTGGTTTCCAACAACGCAGTTGCTGTGGTCGTTACACCCATCGCCATTGGGTTGGCGCAGGCTGTGGGCGTGGATCCGCGCCCTTTGGTGGTGGCGGTCATGGTTGCTGCATCGGCGTCTTTTGCAACACCTATCGGATATCAGACGAACATGATGGTCTATGGGCCGGGTGGGTATAAGTTCATGGACTTCATGAAGGTCGGTGTGCCGCTCAATCTCACAGTCGGGTTGCTGGCGTCGCTGCTCATTCCGCTGCTGTGGCCGCTTTGACGTGAATTTATAAGGCGCATTGCCGCCGATCGAAGCGGGACGAACTTGAATTTGACCGGCCCATCCCAATCTTGAAAGAGATTTGTACGAAAGGGGTTAAGGACAATGCACAGTCGAACCATTCGCTTGGTGGCATTTTCGGGGATTGCAGCTTTGTGGCTTGGGCACTCTATTGCGTTGGCCGGGACAGTAACGGGAACAGCAACCTACAAAGAACGTATCGCGGTCCCGCAAGACGCTGTTCTGGACGTTGTGCTACTGGATGTTTCGTTGGCGGATGTTCCTGCGGTAGTTCTTGCATCCCAACGTTACGCGCTGAACTCCGTGCCGGCGTCGTTTGAGCTGACCTACGACGATGCCTTGATTGATGAGGCAATGCGATATGTCGTGCGGGCTTCTGTGTATCAGGGGCGAAGGCTGGTGTTCACCACTGATACGGCCAACCCGGTTTTGACCCATGGAGCTGGCGATGCGGTTGATCTGATCATGATACAGGTTGCGGGGCAGGCGGGAGCGATGCTCGAAAACACCACCTGGCGGGCGGTCGAGATCAATGGGCAATCCATAGATAGCGACAAACGGCCCGAGATCGCATTTGGCGAAAGCGGACAGTTCGGTGGTAACGGAGGATGCAACAGGTTTTCCGGTCAGATGGATATTACGGCCAGCACTATGAGCTTTCCAGGCAATATGGCTGCCACTTTGATGGCCTGTCCGCCGCCGCTGGATGAAATGGAAAGGGAGTTCCTTGCGACCCTTCCGCGAGTGGAAGGGTATTCAGTGGAGCTTGACAAACTAATACTGGTAGACGGGCAAGGCGCTCCGGTTTTACGGTTTGAACGAATAAAATAGTTTGCTCCGAGAGTTGCACTTCAACTCGTCAGGGCAGTCAGAAAGACACGGAAACTCGTTCGCAAAAAAACACGTTGTGTGGTCACCGCATCCTTGAAAGTCACAGGGACTGATCCAGTGCTCTGGCGAATGTTCCGGGCCAGTGTCATGCGATTGACGTCGAACGGCCCGCGTTGCGGCCGGAAAAGATGCAGCCACCCAAGAATGTGCCTTCCAATGCGTTGTATCCGTGATAACCGCCGCCTCCGAACCCGGCGACCTCGCCCGCAGCGAATAGACCCGGGACCGGAGCGCCATCCGCACTGATCATCCGGCTGTCGAGATCGGTTTGCAGCCCGCCCAGCGTTTTGCGCGTGAGGATATGCAATTTGACCGCAATTAGCGGACCATTGGCTGGATCGAGAAATTTGTGCGGTTTGGCCGTTCTGACCAGGCGGTCGCCTCGATAGTTGCGGGCCGCGTGAATGGCCATGATTTGAACATCCTTGGTGAAGGGGTTGTCCATTTGGCTATCGCGCGCCTCGATCTGGGCACGCAGATGTGCCTCGTTGATCAAGTTGCCACCCAACTTGTTCATGCCTACCACAAGGTCGGAAAGCGAGTTGGCCACGATGAAGTCCTCGCCATGATCCTTGAACGCCTCTACTGGACCGGTCGCTTTTGCTCCCGACAGAATGCGCTGGCGGATCACTTCTTTCCAGCTAGCGGATGTGAAATCGGGGTTCTGCTCGGACCCGGACAAGGCGAATTCTTTCTTGATTACCTTCTGGGTCAGGACAAACCAGCTGTACTCAAATCCGGTTTTTAGGATTGTGCGCAAAGTGGTCAGCGTATCAAACCCTGGCAGGCAGGGTGGTTGCAGGCGGTCGCCTAGCGCGTCGAACCACATCGAACTTGGACCGGGCAGAATGCGAATGCCATGTGCGGGCCAGATCGGATCCCAGTTGCGGACGCCTTCGGTGTAGTGCCACATCCGATCACCATTGATCACATGTCCACCAGCCTGTTCGCTGATCCCGATCATGCGGCCATCAACATGGAAAGGAACTCCGGCAATCATGTTCTGCGGAGGTTCGCCCAGCCTGTCTCGCGGCCAGGCCTTGCGCACCATCTCGAAATTACCGCCAATGCCGCCAGAGGTCACGACAACTGAAGGGGCGTGAACCTCGAACGCCGTTACTTCGTCGCGATTGGTTTTTTTGCCGCGCTCGGCGGTATCATCTGCCAGCACTACACCGGCGACGCCTTTGGCGGCGCCATTTTCCATGATGACCTGGTTGACCCGATGGCGGAAGCGGAACGTTACGCGCCCGGCAGCAACGTGTTCGTTCACACGGCGAATGAATGGGGCCAATATACCGGGTCCGGTCCCCCACGTGATGTGAAAGCGGGGCACAGAATTGCCGTGACCATTGGCATATGATCCGCCACGCTCGGCCCAGCCAACCACGGGAAACCAGCGCAGCCCCATTTCATGCAACCAGGGGCGCATTTCACCAGAGGCAAATTCGACATAAGCTTCGGCCCATTTCTGCGGCCAGTGATCTTCGGGTCGGTCGAATTGCGCGCTACCCAGCCAGTCGCGCATCGCCAACTCGCCGCTGTCACGGATACCCATGCGGCGTTGTTCTGGCGTGTCCACCATGAATAGGCCTCCGAGGCTCCAGAAGGCCTGCCCACCCAGAAAATGCTCCGGCTCCTGATCCAGCAGGATCACCCGCTTGCCTCGATCTCCCAGCTCTGCGGCTGCGGCCAATCCCGCCAATCCAGCTCCGACGATGATTGCGTCCGCCGAGTCCGTTGCCATGGCGTATCCTCCCTCTCGGGTATAGCCTAGCTTTGCGTCGCTGGCTCAGGCAATGGGAGTTGCCGCGAGGTCAGCCGAAACGTTCAGCAAACCGTCGCAGGATCACGCCGGGCTGGGTCACATTGGCGGCGTGACACATCCCGATCAAGCGCTCTGCATCCTCGGGCGGGAAATAGCCGTAATCCTTGTAAATGTTGATTCGCTGCTCAAAGTCTTTTGCATCCGCTTCGGGATGGAACTGGGTGGCATAAACATTCTGCCCCCAGCGGATCATCTGAAAAGGACAGGGGTCCGAGGCAACCAGATGCACGCAACCCGGAGGTAGCGATTGCACCGCCTCCTTGTGGCCGACAAACGCTTCAAAGACAGCGGGGAGACTCGCAGTAAGGGGATCAGTGCTTGCATCATGGGTAAGGGTGCATGTCGAAGGACCGACCGGTTCGCTGTATTGCGCTTTGCTGACCTCACCGCCCAGATGGGCTGCAAGAATTCCCAGCCCATAGCAGCATCCCATGAACGGATGATCGGATTCGATGATCTGCGGCATCAGCCCCATGACCGTTGCCTCGATCCGGGCGTCCATCGCCGATTTCCTGGTAGGATCGTCGCTGACACAACCAGGCCCGCCACCAACGATCACACCGGCATAGTCATGTACGTTCAACCCGTCGGGCAGATCCTCACAATCTAGCCGAATGCGATGTGCGCGGTCAGGCGGCAGCCCGCATTTGTCGAGAATGGACGCGAACTCGGCATCCGCTGCATCGGTTTCGGGGCGAAGTTGCAGGATCAGAAAGCGTTTCATGCTGTGCCCTTAGCCGGGACAGGCGCTGTTTGGCAATACGCTGCCCCCTCACAACGGCCAGAACAGAAGGATTGCGGGGATAGAGACAACCACGATCAACAACTCCAGCGGCAGGCCCATGCGCCAGTAGTCGGCAAAGTGATAGCCGCCAGGACCAAGGATCAGAGTGTTGTTCTTGTGGCCGATCGGGGTCAGAAAAGCAGCCGAGGCGGCAACGGCAACAGCCATCAGAAACGGATCGGCCGATACTCCAAGCGTTTGCGCCATCTGGATGCCCACTGGGGCGGCGACGATTGTTGTCGCCGTGTTGTTCAGCACATCTGACAGCGTCATGGTGACAACCATCAATACCGTTAGGATCACCCAGGCAGGCATGCCGCTTGTGACCGACACCAGCGCATTGGCTATTAGCTCCGTGCCGCCTGATGTTTCCAGTGCTGCGCCAAGCGGGATCATTGAGCCCAGCAGAACGACGACTGGCCATTCGATGTGGTCATATATTTGTGCAATCGGCAGGATCTTGGTCAGGACATAGGCGATGACCACAAGTCCCAGAGCAATCGGCAAATAGATCAGACCGACGCTAGCGGCCAGAACCGCAGCCGCGAACAGCGCAATGGCGAGGCCTGCTTTTTCATTGGCCGTTACGTTCAGTCCGCGTTCCGCCAAGGGCAGGCAACCCAACCATTCGGTCACATCCGCGCCATGGTCGCGGGGGCAGAGCAACAGCAGGATATCACCTGGCTCGATTTCGGTTTTGCGCACGTGCTTGGTGATCTTCCGGCCCTGCCGGGAGATCCCCATCAACACCGTGCTTTGACGCCATGTCAGGCCAAGCCCTTGCGCCGTTCGTCCTGCGACACGAGCAGTTTCCGGCACAACGACCTCCAGAACTTCCAGCCCTTCGCCCGCGGCGGTCAGCGCCTTTTGTCTTTGCGCATCGGAAAAATCTAGGCTGACAGCGGAGCGAAACTCGTCCAAAGCCTCAGGCGTGGCCTCCAGAACCAAGGTATCGCAAGCCTCGAGCAGGGTATTCGCCGCCCGACCATAACGCCTTTTCTCGTCGCGGATCAAACCCAGAATGGCCACGTCTGTTTTCTCGGCAACCTCGTCCAGTTCAGCCAGACGCTTGCCGATATGTGATGAACCTTCGGGAATGGTAAGTTCGGCGATATATTCGGCCAGCGTTTCTGATGTGTCCCCCTTCATGCCGCGATCCGGGATCAGCCGCCAACCGATCAGCGCAACGAAGATCAACCCGGCGATTGCCGCCAACCCGCCGACAGGTGCAAAGTCGAACATGTGATATGGCTCGCCCAAGGCCTCTCCGCGGATCGATGCGATAATGATATTTGGGGGCGTGCCGATCAGTGTGGCCATGCCACCAAGAATGGTGGCAAAGCTCAGCGGCATCAGCGTCATCCCCGCTGAACGACCGGCCTTGCGCGAGGTCTGGATATCCACTGGCATCAGCAACGCCAGCGCCGCAACATTGTTCATGAAGGCCGACAGGATCGCCCCAAGCCCGCCCATCAAGGCAATATGCACTCCCAGACTGCGCGATGCATCCACCAGAGTTCGGGTGATCAGGAAAACTGCCCCCGATCGGACTAGCCCTGCCGAAACAACAAGCACCAATGCCACAACAATCGTGGCGGGGTGGCCAAACCCGGAAAAAGCATTGTCTAACGGAACGACCCCCAGAACAACGCCAACCATAAGCGCGGCAAAGGCGACAAGATCATATCTGAATCGCCCCCATAACAACAGGCCAAAGACTGAAATGAACAGTGAGAAAAGAATGATTTGATCAGCCGTCATGCGATCACATTAGCTTGCACGGACGTACCTGCAAGCGGCTCTCTTGATCCCTGGCCTCGCAAACGTCTATATGAGCGCCGAATACGCAATCATGACGAGGACGCAACATGGCCGGCCATTCCAAATGGGCCAACATTCAGCACCGTAAGGGGCGCCAGGACGCCGCTCGGTCCAAGCTGTTTTCCAAATTGTCGAAAGAGATCACTGTCGCTGCCAAAATGGGTGATCCCGATCCCGAGAAAAACCCACGCCTGCGTCTGGCGGTGAAAGAAGCCAAGGGCCAGTCGATGCCCAAGGACAACATTGAACGGGCCATCAAGAAAGCCTCTGGCGGCGATGCCGAGAGCTATGAAGAAATCCGCTACGAAGGCTATGGCCCAAACGGCGTCGCGGTGATCGTCGAGACGATGACCGACAACAAGAACCGCACAGCGTCCAATGTGCGCTCGACGTTTTCAAAGAATGGCGGCAATCTGGGTGAAACCGGCTCGGTGGGCTTCATGTTCGAACGCAAGGGCGAAGTGGTCTATCTTGCGGATGCCGGGGATGCAGATACCATCTTTGAAGCAGCCATCGAAGCCGGCGCCGAGGATGTCGAAAGCTCGGAAGAGGGCCATATCATCTGGTGCGCCGACTCTGATCTGAACGAGGTGTCGAGCGCGCTTGAAGAGACACTTGGTGAATCGGAATCAACCAAGCTGGTCTGGAAGCCCACCACAACCACGGAGTTGGGTTTGGATGACATGCAGCGTCTGATGAAGTTGGTGGATGCGCTGGAGGATGATGACGACGTGCAGCGCGTCACCACCAATTTCGAAGCCACGGATGAGGTGATGGCGCAACTGTGATCTTGTGTCATGGCCCATCACACAGCCCGGCGTGTTCCGCCGGGTTTTTTTTGTTGTCGCTCCTTAGGGTAACTGAGACGTGTCGCGGTCAAAAAAAGCTGCTGATGTCCTTTAGAGGCTTTTTCAGCTTGGCCACTGCGGGGACTGTCGCATTCCCAGCCGGGTGCCCCACGGCGATGATCATCGTCGGTTTCTCCGAGGCAGGACGTTCAAGTGCGTCGTTCAGGAACCGCATAGGATTCGGCGTGTGTGTCAGCGTGGACAGACCGGCGCGATGCAGCGCGGCCAGCAGGAAACCTGTGGCGATATTGACGCTTTCCGGCACGTAGTAGTTTTTGTATCGGGTTCCATCTTCGAACTGTCCCCAGCGCTGGGCAAAAACCACGATCAGCCACGGGGCAACGGTCAGGTGCTCCTTGATCGCGTTGGTCCCGATCGGTTCCAACGCCTTGATCCATTCATCCCCGGCAGTGCCTGCGTAGAATCGGCGCTCTTCTTCTTCGGCCTCCTCTCGGATGCGCTGTTTTAGGGCAGGATTGGACACAGCCGCGAAGTGCCAGGGTTGGTGGTTGGCGCCCGACGGGGCGGTCCCTGCGGTGCGAATGCAGGTTTCAATCACATTGCGGGGGACCGGGCGATCGCAGTAGTCTCGAACAGTATGGCGCTTGCGCATGACTTCGTGGAACGCCTGTGCAGCCGTGATCATTTCGACATCGGCCAAGTCGGCTCGGTCGGGCAGCGGGATAGGGTCATAGCTTAGCGCATTTCGCGAAAACATGGCATGCACTCCAACATTGTTGGTCCTGTTATCCAGCGAGTTCAGTCGGGTTGCAACCCACTCGCAGCGGCGGTTTTGATCGCGCCGGTCAGGTGCGTGATCGCAGGGGCCACGATGCGGCTGACCTGCCAGGTCAAAGGCACGTCGAGCGGCGTGTCGGGCAAAAGTGGGAGCAGGCGACCCGCACGAAGGTGGTCCCGAACAAGGGGTTCAGGATTCATACCCCAAGCAATTCCTGCGCACGCGGCTTCGACAAATGCATGCGTTGACGGAAGGAAGTGCGATGGTGGGTTGATCCGGGCGCCAGCATTGGCGGCCAGCCAAGCCTTTTGCAGACCATCCTTGCGATTGAAAGTCATGCAGGGAGCCTTGGCTAGTGCTGCTGGCGTGACGCCACCAGAAAACCAGTGCTGAACGAAACCCGGGCTGGCTGTCGCTATGTACCGCAAGGTTCCCAGCGGGTACGCATCGCAACCGGTCACAGGTTTGCCGCCGACCGTAATCGCTGCACCAACTTCTCCTCGTCGCAACCAGTCGGCGGAGTGATCCTGATCGTCGATCAGCAGATCAAAAAGCATGTCATCTACACCAGCCATTGCAGCGATGAACCAAGTCGCCAGACTGTCGGCGGGGACAGCGATCTTCAATAATGTCGGACCAAAACTTTGATCCAAAGACAGATCCCGGTTCAGTTTGGCTTCTAGCAGTCGGACGTCTTCGGCATGCTTGGCAAGCCTCAAGCCCGCGACGGTTCCCGTGCACGGGGGGCCTCGATGGACCAAGGGTATCCCGATCCTGTCTTCCAGCGCCTTGATCCGCTGGGAAATCGCCGAAGACGTTACCGCCAGTTCATCGGCCGCCGCTTCGAAGCTTCCCAATCGTAATATCGCTGCGAGAGCATTTAATTGACCGGCATCGAGAGTCATTAGCAATTCTTAATCTGCATTATCATCTTTAATTTGATATTTCGTTCAAGCGCGGCTAGTCAATTCCGGTCGTCCACAGGAGTGCCTATGCCCGCCTCTTTCATTTCCGGCTTTGCGCTTGGCTTCAGCCTCATCCTCGCGATTGGCGCACAAAACGCATTTATCCTTCGTCAGGGTTTGCGACGCGAGCACGTCTTTGCCTTGTGTCTGACATGTGCGTTGTCTGATGCCGTGCTTATTGTTGCGGGTGTTGCCGGGTTTGGGGCCTTGGCTGCAACTGTGCCAAGTTTCGAGACCGTCATGCGGTATGGCGGAGCAGCTTTTCTGTTCTGGTATGGCACACGCAGTCTGTGGTCGGCCTGGACAAGCGGCGCAACGCTGCAGGCGGATAGACATCAGCGAACCAGCCTGCGCGGGGCAATGTTCACGGTTCTTGCATTCACATGGCTCAATCCGCATGTCTATCTGGACACCGTGGTCCTGATCGGCTCGATATCGGCACAATACGATGATCGGTTCGGATTTGCCTTGGGCGCGGTGACATCCAGCTTTGCCTTCTTTTTCTCGCTTGGATACGGGGCGCGTTTGATAGCTCCGTTCTTTGCGCGCCCGGATTCCTGGCGATATCTGGACGCCATGATTGGGCTGACCATGCTTGGGATTGCATGGAAGTTGGTTGCGATGTGAAGTCTTGCACAAGTGCCCATTCCATGTTGAACCGTTAGCATGACAACGATCGCCGCCCAATCCCGCCCCCTTGCCGGTATCTTCTGGATGCTGTCGGCGGGGTTTTCCTTTGTGATAATGACGGCGATGGTTAAATCCATGGGAACCGCCATGCATCCCATTCAGGCAGCATTTTTACGCTATCTGTTGGGGCTGGTGTTCCTGCTTCCGGCAATGCGTGCGATCCTTTCGGCGCGATTGACCAAAAAACACTGGGTGTTGTTCGGTATCCGTGGCGGGATTCATGCGATTGCCGTCATGCTATGGTTCTTCGCGATGACCCAGATCCCTTTGGCAGAGGTGACGGCGATGAACTATCTCACGCCGATCTACGTTACCTTGGGCGCGGTCTTGTTTTTGCGGGAACGCCTTGCCGCCCGTCGTGTTGTTGCGATAGGAGCCGCATTGATCGGAGTTCTGATCATTCTGCGCCCGGGGTTTCGCGAAATATCACAGGGACATCTGGCCATGTTAGGTACGGCACTCGCTTTGGGCGGGTCCTATCTGATCGCGAAGGTTCTGGTTCAGGATCTTCGCCCGTCTGTTGTCGTTGCTCACTTGTCGATCTGGGTCACCGTGGCTTTGATTCCCTTTGCCGTTTCTGTCTGGACACCGCCAAGCTGGCAGGATCTGGGGGTGTTGTTTCTGATTGCCTGCTTTGCGACAGGTGGGCACTATTGCATGACGCTTGCGATGCAGGCGGCACCCATCACGGTGACGCAACCCGTGACCTTCGTGCAGTTGATCTGGGCGACTCTGCTTGGCGCACTGGCCTTTGGTGAACGTGTCGATCTATGGGTGGTCGCAGGTGGCACGCTGATATTGGGCGCAGTCAGCTTTATGACTTGGCGCGAAGCCGTTTTGTTGCGCCGCGCGGTTACTCCGCCAAATTTGGCAACGAAATTCTGATTGCCTGAAGCAGGGCATCCGGTGAAAAATCGGTTATTGATTGACGAGTCAATAAAATCCTTTTAGCGTTTCGGATATTACACTGGCTCGAAGGAGACCGACATGCCGAAACTCGGAATGGAACCGATCCGACGCGACGCGATCGTGAAGGCGACCATCGCCGAGCTTGGCGTGAAAAAGTCGCTCGACGTGACGGTTAGCCAGATTGCCAAACGTGCAGGAATGTCCAGCGCGTTGGCGCACCACTATTTCGGCGGCAAGGACCAGATATTTCTGGCCGCCATGCGTCGTATCCTGTCGGATTTTGGCGAAGAAGCGCGATCTGAATTGAAGAGCGCACCAAAGACCGAACGTGCCCAGGCAATTATCCGAGCCTGTTTCGCTCCTTCTTGTTTCACCCCGGATGTAATCGCCGCTTGGATGACCTTCTATGTTCTGGCGCAGACCAATAATGATGCCCTTCGCCTTTGGCAAATATACCAGGCGCGTATTAGGTCCAATCTGGTTGACGCACTGCGCCCCCTATTGGAGGACCCCGCAGAAGGCGCTGAGAACATGATTGCCATGATCGATGGATTGTATATCCGTGCGGCGCTGAGCGCACCAGAGCAACCCGAACTTGCCGTCAACCACGCTTTGCGCGTTCTCAACACCCTTATCGAGGCTGGTAAATGACAAAGCCCAATATTCTGATCCTGATGGTGGATCAGTTGAACGGAACCCTCTTCCCCGACGGTCCCGCCGACTGGCTGCATGCGCCAAACCTGAAGAAACTGGCCGAGCGTTCAACGCGCTTCGTCAATGCCTATACTGCGTCGCCGCTCTGCGCTCCGGGACGGGCGAGTTTCATGTCGGGGCAATTGCCTTCGCGCACCGGTGTCTATGACAACGCAGCCGAATTCAGCAGTGCTATCCCGACCTACGCCCATCATCTGCGCCGTGCGGGCTACTACACCTGCCTCAGCGGCAAGATGCATTTCGTTGGTCCCGATCAGTTGCATGGTTTCGAGGAGCGGTTGACCACCGACATCTATCCGGCCGATTTCGGCTGGACGCCGGATTATCGCAAGCCGGGTGAGAGGATCGACTGGTGGTATCACAACATGGGGTCTGTCACTGGGGCAGGGGTGGCCGAAATCACTAACCAGATGGAATATGATGACGAGGTCGCCTACTATGCAAAGACCAAGCTTTATGATCTGGCGCGGGGCCGCGACGACCGTCCATGGTGTGTGACCGTAAGTTTCACACATCCGCACGACCCCTATGTCGCGCGTCGCAAGTATTGGGACCTCTACGAGGAATGCGAGCATCTGCTGCCCGAGGTAAGCGATCTGGGCTATGACAATCAGGACCCGCACGCCAAGCGCATTTTCGATGCAAACGACTGGCGCAGCTTTGAAATCTCCGAAGAGGATATTCGTAAATCGCGTCGGGCCTATTTTGCCAATATCTCGTATTTGGACGACAAAATCGGTGAAATCCTCGAAGTGTTGGATACCACCCGGCAAGAGGCAATCATCCTTTTCGTGTCCGACCACGGCGACATGCTGGGTGAGCGCGGGTTGTGGTTCAAGATGAACTTCTATGAAGGGTCGGCGCGCGTTCCGCTGATGATTTCTGCTCCCGGAATGCCTGTCGAGTTGATTGATACACCTGTGTCGACCATCGACGTAACACCGACACTTGGTGTTCTGGCTGGCGTCAATATGGATGAACTGGCACCCTGGACCGACGGTCACAACCTCGTGCCGCTTGCCAATGGCACAGATCGAACCGAGCCGGTTTTGATGGAGTATGCGGCTGAGGCGTCTTATGCGCCTTTGGTGTCGATGCGTTACGGCAAATGGAAATACAATCGCTGTGCACTGGACCCCGACCAACTGTTCGATCTGGAAAACGATCCGCATGAGTTGAACAATCTGGCCGATGACCCGGCCCATGCCGGAACTTTGCAGACCCTCAAGGCCAAATCCGAAGCACGATGGGATCTTGAACGCTTCGACACCGAAGTCAGGGCAAGCCAGGCGCGCCGCTGGGTGGTGTATGAGGCGCTCAGGCAAGGCGGCTATTTCCCGTGGGACTATCAGCCGCTTCAGAAGGCATCCGAACGGTACATGCGGAATCACATGAATTTGGACAACCTTGAGGAAAGCCAGCGTTTCCCGCGCGGCGAATAACCTCTTCATCTTTTTGATAATACTCCCGACGGAGCCGATAGCGATCAATTGCCATTCCGGCGGGACGAAGGAGACGTGAACATGGAAGCAGATTTTGTCATCGTCGGTGCAGGATCGGCCGGTTGCGCGATGGCGTATCGACTGAGCGAGGCCGGGGCTTCGGTTTTGGTGATTGAATATGGCGGCACCGATGCGGGGCCGTTCATCCAGATGCCGGCGGCGCTCAGCTATCCTATGAACATGTCGCGCTATGATTGGGGGTATCAATCGGAACCCGAGCCGAAACTGAACAATCGGCGTCTGGCCTGTCCGCGCGGCAAGGTGATCGGTGGGTCGTCCTCTATCAATGGCATGGTCTATGTACGCGGTCATGCGATGGATTTCGACACCTGGTCCGAGATGGGCGCCGACGGCTGGGCCTATTCGGATGTACTGCCCTATTTCAAACGGATGGAGACGTGGCACGATGGCGGCCATGGCGGCGACCCGACCTGGCGCGGAACGGATGGCCCTTTGCACGTGACGCGCGGACCGAGGTCGAACCCGCTGTTCAAGGCGTTTGTCGAGGCTGGACAGCAGGCTGGCTATGAAGTGACCGGCGACTACAACGGTGAAAAGCAGGAAGGTTTTGGCCCGATGGAACAGACCGTCTGGAAAGGACGGCGTTGGTCGGCAGCCAATGCCTATCTCAAACCCGCGCTGAAGCGCCCGAACTGCGATATCGTACGGGGGCTGGCGGCGCGGATCGTCATCGAAGACGGTCGGGCGACAGGCGTCGAGATTTTGCGAGGCGGTAGAAAGGAAGTGATCCGCGCGCGGCGCGAGGTTGTTTTGGCTGCCTCCTCGATCAACTCGCCCAAGCTCCTGATGCTGTCAGGTATCGGCGCGGGTGCGCATCTTGTCGAACACGGTATCGATGTCGTTGCTGACCGCCCGGGTGTGGGTGCCAACCTGCAGGACCATCTGGAGTTGTACATTCAACAACAAGCCATCCAGCCGGTCACCTTGTACAAATACTGGAACCTGATCGGCAAAGGCGCGATCGGCGCGCAGTGGCTGTTCACCAAGACCGGTCTGGGCGCGTCCAACCAATTCGAAAGCGCAGCCTTCATCCGCTCGAAACCCGGCGTCAAATACCCGGACATCCAGTACCATTTCCTGCCGATTGCCGTGCGCTATGATGGGCAGGCCGCCGCCGAAGGCCACGGCTTCCAGGCCCATGTTGGCCCGATGCGGTCGCCATCCCGTGGCAACGTCACCCTCCGCTCGGCGCGGGTCGAAGACGCACCGATCATTCGCTTCAACTATATGAGCCATGAAGAGGATTGGGAGGATTTTCGCACCTGTATCCGCTTGACCCGAGAAATCTTTTCACAAGAAGCGTTCCAGCCGTTTGCGGGCAAGGAAATCCAGCCGGGTGCAGCCGTCCAGTCAGACGAGGAACTTGATGGTTTTATCGCGGAACACGCGGAAAGCGCCTATCATCCTTGCGGAACCTGCCGAATGGGTCGGGCGGATGATCCCAATGCCGTTGTCGACCCACAGGGCCGGGTGATCGGGGTCGATGGTCTCTGGGTAGCGGACAGTTCGATTTTCCCACAGATCACCAATGGCAATCTCAACGCTCCTTCGATCATGGTTGGAGAAAAAGTATCCGACCATCTTTTGGGGCGCAGCCCGCTGCCGCGGGCCAATGACGAACCTTGGCTTCATCCGCAGTGGAACGTGGCGCAACGTTAAGAAAAAATGTGTATTGCCGGGTGATTTGATCGGCGTCAAAGAGAGCCTTCGCAGCGCGGTCTAGCTGTTGATGGAAACATCAAGACAAGGAGCGAACAGGATGTCTCATACGCCTCACGAACTGGCCGAAGAGTTTCCGGACAAGGTCGATCTGATGAGTCAGCTCAAGCAGTCGGATGCGCATTTCGCGAAGCTGACAGAAGAATATCACGAGATCAATCGTGCGGTTCATCGCGCTGAAACCAATATCGAACCGATGGAAGAACTGGCAGAGGTGGACCTGCGCAAGAAGCGCGCGGCTTTGAAGGACCAGATCTGGGGGATTCTGTCCAAAGCCTGAATTCCGCAAAGGCGTGACGGGGGCTGTGGCCCCCTCCGTCTGCACCTGAAATTGGCGGGGTAAAAGGTCAATTTACCTCATATGGCAACGTGCCCCGCATATCCGTATTGATGGTAAGACGACGCTCCAGCGGTGGAACCGAGCGTTGGTGGCAGGATTTTCTCTCGCAGATGCGGCAGGATATCCCAATAGGCTCGTAAGCGCTGGCATTGTTGATATCGAGGTTGTCCGCATAAACCAAAGCGTCAGCGTGCCTGACTTCACAGCCCAGTGCGATGGCATAGCGTCGAACCGGCGCGCCAAACGAACCACCGGGTTTTGAAATGTCTCGTGCCAACGAAATGTAGCGCACCCCATCCGGCGTCTCCGCCAATTGGCGCAGGAAATGTCCGGGCGTTTCAAAGGCGCGATGCACGTTCCACAACGGGCAGGCCCCACCGAATCGCGCAAACTGCAGACGGGTGGCCGAGTGTCGCTTTGTTATTGTGCCTGCCTGATCCACACGAACAAAGAAAAATGGAATCCCCTTTGCTCCAGGGCGTTGCAAGGTCGACAGTCGATGGGCAACTTGTTCGATGGATGCGCCGAAGCGGTTGCTGAGCAGTTCCAGATCGTGGCGGTCTTCCTGCGCGGCTGCCAGGAAAGTTCCATAGGGCATCAGGGCGGCGCCGGCGAAATAATTTGCCAGCCCGATCTTGGCGATGGAGCGTGCCTCGTCGCTTTGGAAGCGTGCAAAGTCCAGCGTTGCTTCCAACAGTTTGTCTTGATTCAACAAGGCGACTTGGAGAAGGAGCTGAAAAACCTGCGTTTGCGGGGCCGACCGAGAGGAAAGACGCAGGGTTTTCGATTGGGTGTCATAACTTCGCAGAGCCTCGATATCGGAAAGCTCTACATGAATGCCGCGATCGCCGAGGCTTTGCAGCGCAGCGGCTCGAATGCCGCCCGTGCCGCCGCCGCGTTCGGCAAAGTGCTCGGCCGCGTGATCGACAGCGTCAATATAGTTGTCGCAATAGTGGAAAAAGTCGCGCACCTCTTCCCAGGGGCTGGCTTGTATGCGGGCATCTTCACGCCCCAGCGCCTCGTCAAGAGAGGCCAGCCGCTCATGGGTCTGACGGTAGTTTCGGTGCAATTCGATAAAGGCTCGTGCAAGCGCCGGAGCATTTGATGCTGTCAGGCGCAGGTCCGCAAGCGGCGGCATTGCGTCAGCAAAGATCGGGTCCGCAAGTGCTTCGCGCATGTCGGATACCAGCCGTTCGCTGTCGCCAGTGCTCAATTCGGTTACATCCAGCCCGAATTCCTGCGCCAAAGCCAGAACAACCGTCGTCGAAATCGGACGGTTGTTGTTTTCCATCTGGTTCAGGTAGGGCAGCGAGACACCCAGCTTTGAGGCAAAATCCTTTTGCGTCAGCGACAGTCGGGTGCGGATTTCGCGCAACTTTGCGCCGGCATAGAGTTTCTGTGTCGCCATCGACGTGCCTTTGCGGATTTACTTGGCGAAAGGCTAACTTTGCAAATCATCCTGTGCAAGTATTCAAAGGCCAAGCTGCTTTTCGCGAATGATGACCACAGTGATTGCCAGAACGGCAAGTACCGAGGTTGCGAACATAAGCCACAACAAGGGCAGCGCGCCCGTCTCGGGAGTCAGTAACCATCCTGCAAAAGCGCTCAGCGCAGCGCCGCCACCGAGCATGATCGCGCCGCTCAGGCCCGAAGCCGTTGCAGCAAGGCGCGGGCGGACCGAAAGGGAGCCGGCTGTTGCATTGGGGATCGACATCCCGTTTCCGAGCCCAACGAAAGTCATCAGGCCAAAAAAAGAAACCGCACTGTCCGCGCCTAGAAGTGTAACTAAGATTGAAAAAGCAATTCCCAGCGTGTTCAGCCAACACCCCCAAAGAACCATGCGGTTCACTCCGACGCGTGTCGAGAATTTCCCACTTATGAAATTGCCAAAGAAATAACCAAGAGCGGGTGCGCCAAAATAGACGCCAACCTCGGCGGCCGTGAGTTGGAAAACTTCGGAACCTACAAAAGGCGCGCCGCCGAGATAGGCAAAAAAGGCCCCAGACGAGAAACCACAGGCCAGCGAATATCCCCAGAAGCGTGGCGAGGTCAGCAATTCCGGATACTCGTGGAATTGCTGGACCAACGTCTTGCCACTCTTGAGGGCAGTTTCCCCGAAATCCGAATACGTCAGAAAAAGGGCCATGCAACCGAGAATGAGGAGCAGCCAGAAATTGGCCTGCCAACCAAGTGTTTCGTCCAAAAGCCCCCCGATGGCCGGGCCGATCATCGGCACTACGGCCATGCCCATTGTGACGTAGCCCAGCATTGAGGCCGCTTTGTCCTGCTCGTACATATCCCGCACGGCAGCGCGACTAAGCACAACTCCAACCGCGATCACCGCCTGGCACATGCGGAAAAACAGAAAAATCTCGGCGGTCGGAGCGTAGATGCAGCCCAGCGTCGCCAGAAGAAATAGGGCGATCCCCCACAGGATCACGGGGCGACGACCGGCTTTGTCTGCAAGCGGCCCGATTATAATTTGCATGCCTGCATTGACACCAAGATACACTGCCACCGAAAGCTGCATGACCCTGTAATCAGTCTGAAAATAGGCCGTCATGTTCGGTAGGCTTGGCAGAAACACGTTCATTCCCAGCGCCGAGAGGCCGGACAACAGAATAAGCGTCGCCAGCGTCGGCGGACTGCGGTGAGTCTGGGTGAAACTGAACTGCATGGTTTGCATCTATTGCATTGGTTGCGCCAAATCCATGCCAGCCGGAGTGTAGATATTTTGATTAGCCAATTTTCATTTAGCAAATAAAAGATTGCCAATACTTTGCAAATTTGCCGAATTGTTCTTTGGATGATGCAAGACACGCTATATGGTCCGGTCAAATTTTAAAGGGGACAATCGCGATGAAAGACATCCTTTCCGAACTTGAAGGTCGCCGCGAAGCAGCGCGCCTGGGGGGTGGGCAAAAGCGGATCGATGCGCAGCACGGGCGCGGTAAACTGACAGCGCGCGAGCGGATCGAGCTGCTGCTAGACGAAGACAGCTTCGAAGAATTCGACATGTTCGTTTCACACCGCTGCACCGATTTCGGGATGGAAAAACAAAGGCCTGCGGGCGACGGGGTCGTCACCGGCTGGGGGACGATCAACGGGCGCATGGTATATGTATTCAGCCAGGACTTTACGGTTTTTGGTGGATCGTTATCGGAAACGCATGCACAGAAGATCTGTAAGATCATGGATATGGCTGTGCAAAACGGCGCGCCGGTGATCGGCCTGAACGACTCGGGTGGCGCGCGAATCCAGGAAGGTGTCGCCTCGCTGGCCGGATACGCCGAAGTGTTCCAGCGCAACATCATGGCCTCGGGCGTGGTGCCGCAGATCAGCGTGATCATGGGTCCCTGTGCTGGTGGCGCGGTCTATTCTCCGGCAATGACTGACTTTATCTTCATGGTCAAGGATACCTCATACATGTTCGTGACCGGTCCCGATGTGGTCAAAACCGTCACCAACGAGGTGGTCACTGCCGAGGAGCTGGGTGGGGCCTCGACCCACACCAGAAAATCTTCGGTCGCCGATGGTGCATTCGAAAATGATGTTGAGGCGCTGGCCGAGGTGCGGCGTCTGGTGGACTTCCTGCCGCTCAACAACCGCGAAAAGCCGCCCGTGCGCCCATTCTTTGATGAACCGGGCCGGATCGAGGCGTCGTTGGATACGCTGGTTCCAGAGAACCCGAACACGCCCTACGACATGAAGGAACTGATCGCCAAAGTAGCGGATGAGGGTGACTTCTATGAGATTCAGGAAGACTACGCCAAGAACATTATCACCGGCTTCATCCGACTTGAAGGGCAGACTGTGGGCGTTGTTGCCAATCAGCCGATGGTGCTGGCAGGTTGTCTCGACATCGACTCCAGCCGCAAGGCTGCTCGTTTCGTGCGTTTCTGCGACTGCTTCGAAATCCCGATTCTGACTTTCGTCGATGTTCCGGGCTTTTTGCCGGGCACCAGCCAGGAATATGGCGGTGTGATCAAGCATGGCGCCAAACTGCTCTTCGCCTATGGCGAGGCGACAGTTCCAAAGGTCACGGTGATCACCCGAAAGGCCTATGGTGGAGCCTATGATGTGATGGCGTCCAAGCATTTACGCGGTGACTTCAACTATGCCTGGCCGTCCGCAGAGATCGCGGTAATGGGGGCCAAGGGCGCAACCGAGATCATTCACCGTGCTGATTTGGGAGATGCCGAAAAGATCGCGGCGCACGCCAAGAATTATGAAGACCGTTTCGCCAACCCCTTTGTGGCGGCCGAACGTGGCTTCATCGACGAAGTGATCATGCCGCATTCAACCCGCCGTCGGGTTTCGCGTGCCTTTGCCTCGTTGCGAGGCAAGTCGCTGAAGAACCCTTGGAAGAAACACGACAATATCCCGTTGTAAGGCTTTCGGGTGGGAGAGGCCCCACCCGATGAAGGACAACAGATGATCCAAAAACCGCAAGATCGGAGACTCCCTATATTGTTCGTCGACGTGCCTATTGGCGTCGGACGGGATGCACTTGGGTCGCGCGCGGGTCATTGCGTCCATCACCCCGGCAGCAAAGGGCAACGCAGAGTTTGGAGTTCGACTGAAACGAGAGTGATCGGACCGAAAGCGCGATCTCAATTTGACGCCAGAGGCGAATCGCCCACATGATCCGTGCGATCGTACATAGAGCCGCGCGCGCCCACCGCGCAGCGCCTGCAGCCCTGGCAGGAGGAGCCCGCCATTGGCGGGGCCGGGGCTGCGGCATTTTTATTACCGCAGTATCTCTGGTCATGCACACGAACGCCTTTGCGCAAGGCAGCCTGCCGGTGCCGTCCGGTCAGGAAGTCTGGCTGGATGAGGTTCTGCTGGATACCAATCCGGGCGAACTTTGGGTCCGCTTCCGGTTCGTAGCACCCGGAATCGGGTCAGAGATAGGGCAGATCGGGCATGACGTGGCGACCCACGATATGGACCATCTCTGCGATACCCTGGCCGTGCCGTACGTCGCCAGGCACCAGTTGGAACCGGCTCGCGTGATCATCTCGATGGCAGATCGTGAGGTGGAATTTGGGCAAACTCAGAAGGCTGCGACCCAGTACTTTGAAGCTTATAGGCTGGAAAATGCCGCCTGCGTATGGGAGGGGCTCTGATGTTGAATGCAACCTCTACACTGTTTCTGGCCCCTCAACCGTGCCAGATGGTTCTGAAAGCGAAAAAGATGACCCAAGTCGCATCCGGATGCCTGTTCCGGCACTATCCCGACGCCACGATGATACCTGCGTTAGCCTTCGCCCCTCTGCACGAGGAGGCGCTGCCATGCTGAAGCATCGTGGTTTTCCCGGCCGCCTTCCCGGCACCGATTTCCAGTTCACGATACGCCGGGCCAATCCCAAAGGTGTGACGCCATTGACGCGTCGCGAAAGGTTCCGCGACCGCAAGGCTGTTGACCGCAAAGCGGATGCAGTCTTTTTCGAAGCACTGTGGGAACATTTTGGCGATCAACCCTTTGAGCGCGGCAATCTCGATGCTGGACGGTTGAGCTGGCTGTTCGGACGCGAGGTGATCCCGGCAGAGGACCCATTCGATCCTGAAAGCTATAGCGCGCTACTAGTGATCGATGTGGATGCCGCGCGGCAGACGTTTCCGGGCGTTTTCGGGGGGGCTAGCTGAACATGCTCCCGGCCGTCGCATACACTGTCTCGCGCAATGTTGCGGACAAGGCCCTGCCCGGAATGGGGCAGGGCCGGAATGTGGTGTCAGAATGTCCACTGAGCCGCAAGTTGCACGCGACTGCCGTCAAAGGTGTTTCCCGAAATGACGTCATTGCGTTCGCCATAGATGTATTCGGCCATCAGTGTCAGATTGTCGGTGGCCTGGTAAAAGGCGTTCACGTGGATGGTTTCCAATTCCGTGAAAGACAGGGTCCCGGTCGACGTGGGAAGGTCATAGTCCTCTCTGCCGTAAGCTACGCCGACATTCCATCTGTTGCCCAGGTCTTGCCGCAACTCGATGGTATAGCCGTCCACGTCATTGGCTTGGCCGCCGACAATCGCATTGCCCACGCCGATCAACCAGGGACCAAGGGCTTCACCGTTCACGTACGTGACCTGAAAAAGACCGCCTTCCCAAGGGCGGACCGAACCCGCAAGGGTAATCCCAGTTTGATCGACTTCTGCGCCGCCCGACGTAGCTGTCCCGTAAAGGCCGGCCGCGCGAAGCGAGAACCGGTCAGTGCTGTACGCAACGGCTGCGGTGAGAACCGGATCGTCGGAAGCAGAGCCCGAAACGTTTTCCTCGACCGACGCGCTGAACACCGTATTGGCGGCAATATCCGCCGTGTATCTGACCTGAGGCACACGTGCGAAAGCAATACCAACCGGACCGTTGAATTCGACCGTGGTTGGATATTCTGCCAGGGGCATGAAGTTGGTCCAGTACTGGCCGATCAGCCAGGTGTCACCAATGCGGACGTTCGCATGGCGAACCCGCAACTCGGGCGAGCTGCTGGAGCCACCGAACAGGTCGAGTTCCAATTGACCGGTAATGTCGCCGATATCGCTCGGAGTGGTGCTTCGCAGGCCGATACGCGATTGCCGAACCGTCGCGCCGAAATGACCGTCCGTCGCGGCAGACGGCTCGCCGATTACGTTGACGAACGCTGTGTCCCCCTGGTCAAACTCGAAGTCATAGAAGAAGTCGGCTTTGACATAGCCGTAGATGTCGATTGCGGTGTTGCCAATGTTCAAATCACCGGACGGTGCGGCACCTTCGGAAGCCTCCAGCGCCTCGACCCGAGCACGCAGTTCGGCGATTTCCTCGGAGTCTTCCGCCAGGGCAGGAAAAGCAGCAAACGCGCACGCCGCTGCAGTCAACCCGAGGGTTGTTTTTGTGTTCATTTTCATATGCTTGGTCCTTGTCTTGCGAGTGAGCACAGCCAGCGTTTCACGCTGTTTACCAAGTGTGAAATCACGTTCTCGAGACTGGTCTGCGTTGATTTCTCACGGCAAAATGATTGTCCATCACGGAATGCCCACGCCTGCGTGAAGAATGAGTGCAAACTTTTGTCAAAGCGTGATTCTTTCAAAGCGGCGGCGAACAGCAGGAATGAAGGGAACTCCGCGGAGTCGAACGATCAATATGAAGGCCCTTACGTAAATGTGACACCAGCCACCTCAGGTGTTGGCCGGTCTGTTCACATTTGCGTCGGCACAATTTTGCGTGTGGGTGTAGAGAATGGGCAGAAACTAGCCGGAAACTCTGCCTTCCCAACAGACGTGTTGGCGGAAAAGCACGGCGCGGGCAGAGTGACCGGGCCGTGCGGCACGTCTTTGCCTGCGCCGCACATGCACCTACTATTCCGTACCCCTTCCTTCAGCGGGCTGGTTGATGTACCCCACATTGACCCGCCCGCTTTTTTCCGTCGGCTGGTTTTCGCAGGGTCACGGCAAAGATTTGCGCATGGTCAAGCTGTTCACCGAATTGACTTGAGAAATTTGGGATTTCCCATTCATCACACGCGTGAGCAGTCAAACTTGGATAGGGGATGCGACTCATGCGGAACATTCGGTTCATTTCGGTCATCGTGCTTTGTGCGGGCTTGGTCGCGTGTGGCGACACGAAAGGCGAACAGGCACTCTTTGGTGGCAGCGCGGGCCTGCTGGGCGCGCTCGTTCTTGACGCAAACCCGGTTGTCGGGGCAGCGGCTGGTGCGGCAGGAAACCTGCTGTATTGCGAAGTGCAGAAAAGCTGCTGATCAGCAGATTGTAGTTAAGGTCGGACATCCCGGCCAACCGAAATCACTGTGGAACGCCGTTTCGGACCATATTGTCCGAAGCGGCGTTTTGCATTTGAAACATCCCAAGACAAAGGACGTTCCATGTTCAACAAGATCCTGATCGCCAACCGGGGCGAGATTGCCTGCCGGGTTATGAAAACTGCCAGAAAGATGGGTATCGCAACAGTCGCCATCTATTCGGACGCCGACAAGCAGGCCTTGCATGTTCAAATGGCCGACGAGGCTGTACACATCGGGCCGCCACCGGCAAACCAATCCTATATCGTGATCGACAATGTAATGAACGCCATTCGCGAAACTGGGGCGCAGGCGGTACATCCGGGCTATGGCTTCCTGTCAGAGAACTCCAAGTTTGCCGAGGCTCTCGAGGCCGAAGGTGTGGCCTTTGTCGGCCCTCCCAAAGGTGCGATCGAGGCTATGGGGGACAAGATCACCTCCAAGAAGATCGCTCAGGATGCAAATGTCTCGACCGTTCCCGGTTACATGGGACTCATTGAAGATGCGGAGGAGGCCGTCAAGATTTCAAATGAGATCGGCTATCCGGTCATGATCAAGGCCAGCGCCGGTGGCGGCGGCAAGGGGATGCGGATCGCCTGGAACGACACCGAGGCACGCGAAGGCTTTCAGTCGTCAAAGAACGAGGCGGCAAACTCTTTCGGAGATGATCGGATTTTCATCGAGAAATTCGTGACCCAGCCGCGCCATATCGAAATCCAGGTGCTTTGCGACAGCCATGGCAACGGCATCTATCTGGGTGAACGCGAATGCTCGATCCAACGCCGTAACCAGAAAGTTGTCGAAGAGGCGCCGTCGCCGTTCCTTGATCCCGAAACGCGCAAGGCGATGGGCGAACAAGCAGTCGCGCTGGCCAAGGCCGTCGGATATTCCAGTGCGGGCACGGTTGAATTCATCGTGGACGGGAAAAAGAACTTCTATTTCCTCGAGATGAACACCCGCCTGCAGGTAGAACACCCTGTGACCGAGCTGATCACCGGTGTCGATCTTGTGGAACAGATGATCCGTGTGGCGGCGGGCGAGCCGTTGTCGATCACACAGGATGACGTGAAACTGAACGGCTGGGCCATCGAAAACCGGCTGTATGCCGAAGACCCGTATCGGAACTTCCTGCCGTCCATCGGTCGGTTGACCCGCTATCGCCCACCTGCCGAGACAGCCGCAGGTCCGTTGCTGGCCCACGGCAAATGGCAGGGGGACGCACCCGAAGGTGTAACGGCGGTGCGCAATGACACCGGGGTCTACGAGGGCGGCGAGATTTCGATGTACTACGACCCGATGATCGCCAAACTGTGCACTTGGGCACCAACGCGTGAACAGGCCATCGAAGCGATGCGTGTGGCGCTCGACGGGTTCGAAGTCGAGGGGATCGGCCACAACCTGCCCTTCCTGAGTGCGGTGATGGATCATCCCAAATTCGTCGAAGGTGACATGACCACCGCTTTCATCGCCGAAGAATATCCCGACGGGTTCGAAGGCGTTACACTGCACCAAGATGATCTGCGCCGTATCGCGGCAGCCAGCGCGGCAATGCACCGTGTTGCCGAAATTCGCAGAACTCGGGTCTCTGGGCGAATGGACAACCACGAACGCAAAGTGGGCACTGACTGGACGGTCAGCCTTCAGGGGCTTGATTACAACGTCGTAATCGACGCGGATCCAGCTGGTTCGACAGTAACATTCGAAGGCGGTGGGTCCTATCGCGTGGCTTCGGACTGGACGCCTGGGGATCAGCTGGCAACGTTGGATGTCAATGGGACACCGCTTGTTCTGAAAGTCGGAAAAATCTCGGGCGGTTTCCGCATCCGCAACCGGGGTGCGGATCTCAAGGTGCATGTGCGAACGCCGCGTCAGGCGGAATTGGCGCGCCTGATGCCCGAGAAACTTCCACCGGACACATCCAAAATGCTGCTTTGCCCGATGCCTGGTCTTGTCGTGAAGGTCGACGTCGAGGTGGGCCAGGAAGTGCAGGAAGGTCAGGCGCTGTGCACCATCGAGGCGATGAAGATGGAAAATATTCTTCGCGCCGAAAAGAAAGGGACCGTCGCCAAGATCAACGCCGATCCCGGAGACAGCCTGGCTGTCGACGAAGTGATCATGGAATTCGAGTGACCGGGCAACCCAGGTCTCTCACTGTGAAGAAAGGGTAACACCGTGAAACGCGGCAAAACCGTCTTGCCTGAATGGGATTTGACGACCCGGTGCGAGAGTCAGTTGCTTTCGCGCCGGTCGCGGATTTCCCGTTCGCGCATGGGGGTCTTGTCGATCGACCGGCTAATCTCGCGTACGCTCCATGGCGTGGGCTTACGCAGCTTTACCTCGCCGTCCTTGTCTACCAGAACCATCTGGAATCCACGCGGACGCAGCTTGTTGCGTACAGGTGTGCGCTCTTGGGGATTGGTGTCGGTCAAGACTACGACATCGCGGTCACGCAGCATCGCTTCGCCTTGTTGCAACATGTCGATCTGTTGCTGGAACCGGGGATCGGCAGGTGTGTCGGCAAAGACCACAATGGGACGGTTGACCCACAAGAACTCGGTCAGGTCGCTATTGCTGGCGGGACGGATCAGCTCGTCCTCCGCTGGTAACGTGCCATCCGCCGCAAATGCAGCGAAGGGGATAAGTGCAGAAAAAACAACAGCTAGCGTGCGTCTCATTCGGCCTCCTGTTCGATTGAATATAGAGGCTACGGTGGCGATTGCGACTGAAGAAATGGACGCGCCTGCGAAAAAAAACGGGAATGGTCTTATCGAAAGGGGTGGACATGACTGTGAATAGTCCCCTTTCAGAGCATCGGCAGTCACATGATGGGACAGACGGCCAAAATCTGCGCGTCATTCTTCACCTCGGCGCTCATCGCTGTGCCACGACGAGTTTCCAACACTACCTGCGCGATAACTCGGAGTTTCTTGAGCAAAACGGAATCGGCTTCTGGGGGCCTCCGAGGATTCGGAACAAGTTGTGCCCAGGATTTGGAAACACGGAAATCGCTACTCAAGTCCGCGAAGCGGCTGCGGAGCGTATCAGGGTGCAATCCAAACGCGCGGCAAAACGTGGGATCCAATGTCTCATTGTGAGTGACGAGAATATCCTTGGGACAATGGGGCAAAGCCTCAGAGAAGCAACCCTGTATCCAGCAGCTGGCGCGCGGCTTTCTGTTTTTGCCGGATTCTTCGACGGCGGCGTGACGGATATCGTACTGAATATCCGTCAACTGGAGGACTATTGGGCGTCGGTCCTTGCGTTTCAATTGCAAAAAGGTCGAACGATGCCGGAACCAGTTATTCTAGACTGGTTGGCCATGAACAAGCGCAGTTGGCGAGAAGTCATCACTGATGTCGCATTGGCTGCTCCCGGTGTCCGCCTGTCGATTCTGCCATATGAAAGCTATGCCGGTCATCCGGATTTGCAATTTGCACATATGATTGGGCGACCCACACCAGTGGCCCATAAGGCCAAGCATTTGAACGCGGCCGAGCGCCCCTGGTGCCCCACGACCTGCATCCCGGAAGATCCCGAGAATTTGCTCGCCGCATCCCCTTTCACTCTGGAACAGTCCGCCGTGCTGAACGTGGCCCACACCGCTGACCTGGACTGGCTTGCCGGTGGCGCCAATGGGCTCGCCGTTCTGATCGAGGGCCAGGAAACAAAACCTGACGGGGCATCTCCTGTCGCGACCGATATCCACAAGAGGAAGACATCATGACCAAAACCGACGACTGGCGCGCGCTGGCCGAAAAGGAACTGCGCGGCCGACCCGTTGAAGACCTTGACAAGACGACTCTGGAAGGGATCAAGGTCAAACCGCTCTATACCGAAGCGGATACGGCAGAGCTGGCGCATATGGGCACGTTGCCGGGATTTGGCCCTTTCACTCGTGGCGTCAAGGCAACCATGTATGCAGGCCGCCCATGGACGATCCGGCAATATGCCGGTTTTTCGACGGCCGAGGAATCGAACGCCTTTTACCGCCGTAATCTGGCAGCCGGTCAGCAAGGTGTTTCAGTGGCCTTCGATCTGGCTACTCACCGCGGTTACGACAGTGACCACCCTCGAGTGGTGGGCGATGTGGGCAAGGCCGGTGTGGCTATCGACAGCGTCGAAGACATGAAAATTCTGTTCGACGGCATCCCACTCGACAAGGTGTCGGTGTCGATGACAATGAACGGCGCTGTCGTTCCGGTTCTCGCCAGCTTCATCGTTGCGGGCGAAGAACAGGGTCATGACAAATCGGTGCTCTCCGGGACCATTCAGAACGACATTCTGAAAGAGTTTATGGTGCGCAACACTTATATCTATCCGCCCAAGCCTTCGATGCGGATCATCTCGGACATTATCGAATTCACATCAAACGAGATGCCAAAGTTCAACTCGATTTCGATCTCGGGCTATCACATGCAAGAGGCCGGGGCGAACCTGGTGCAGGAACTGGCCTATACGCTGGCCGACGGGCGCGAGTACGTGCGCGCGGCGATCAATGCGGGCATGGATGTGGACAAATTCGCCGGGAGGCTCAGTTTCTTTTTTGCCATTGGCATGAATTTCTTCATGGAAATCGCCAAACTCCGTGCCGCGCGCACGTTGTGGCACCGGGTGATGACCGAGTTCGGGGCGAAAAGCGAACGTTCAAAGATGCTACGCACCCATTGCCAGACCTCGGGGGTGTCGCTGCAGGAGCAGGATCCCTACAACAACGTGATTCGCACTGCCTATGAGGCGATGAGCGCAGTGTTGGGCGGCACCCAGTCGCTGCACACCAACGCGCTGGACGAGGCGATTGCGTTGCCGACCGATTTTTCGGCCCGTATCGCGCGCAACACGCAGCTCGTTTTGCAGGAGGAAACCGGCGTGACCGATGTGGTCGATCCTTTGGCAGGGTCTTACTATGTCGAAAGCCTCACTAACGAACTGATCGAAAAAGCCTGGGCCTTGATGCAGGAAGTCGAAGAGATGGGCGGCATGACCAAGGCTGTCGAAAGCGGCATGCCCAAGCTCAGAATCGAGGAATCGGCAGCCCGCCGTCAGGCAATGATCGACCGCGGCGAAGAGGTGATCGTTGGTGTCAACAAGTACCGCAAAGAAAAGGAAGACCCGATCGATATCCTTGATGTGGATAACGTAGCGGTGCGCGAGGCGCAGATTGCGCGGCTTGATAAAATGCGGGCCGACCGTGACGAGGAAGCCTGTATCGCAGCCCTGAACGAACTTACCCGCCGCGCCAAGGGAGGCGGCAACCTGCTCGAGGCGGCGGTCGAGGCCGCGCGCGCGCGCGCATCCGTAGGAGAAATCAGCATGGCGATGGAAAAGGAATTCGGACGTCACCGCGCCGAAGTGAAAACGCTCGCCGGTGTGTATGGCGCAGCTTACGAGGGCGATGAGGGTTTTGCGGCAATCCAGAAAAGCATCGAGGACTTTGCCGAGGCCGAAGGGCGCCGCCCGCGCCTGTTGGTCGTCAAGATGGGGCAGGACGGTCACGACCGCGGCGCCAAGGTCATCGCCACGGCCTTTGCAGATATCGGATTTGATGTGGATGTCGGGCCATTGTTCCAGACTCCGGCCGAGGCGGCGCAGGATGCCATCGACAACGACGTGCATGTGGTCGGCATCTCGTCCCAAGCTGCGGGGCACAAGACGCTGGCGCCGCAACTGGTTGAAGAACTCAAAAAAGCCGGTGCTGAGGATATCATCGTGATCTGCGGTGGCGTGATCCCGCAGCAGGATTATGACTTCCTTCACAAGGCGGGCGTCAAGGCGATCTTTGGCCCGGGTACCAACATTCCCGAAGCGGCACAGGACATCTTGCGTCTGATCCGCGAAGCGCGTGGCTAAGCGCGGAGTCATTTTGATAGGTATGGCGGCGGGTGCCCTGTGGGCACTCGCTGTCGTCATCTTGCTGCCACGGTTGGATTTGCCATTTTTGCCTTTGCCAATGGCCCTGCCGGTTGCGTTTGTTTTGCCGGGGCTGGTTCTCGCCGCCATGATTGGGCGGGCAGCCCAGCGGCGCTTCTTTGATGACGCAATTATTGATGGCGCAACATTTGTTCCGGATTCCGCCGCCGACATCGACCAGCGGGTGCTGACCAATACGGTGGAACAACTTGTGCTCGCATTGGCGCTCTGGCCGTTTGTCGCCCTTGTTCTTGGCGGGGCCGTTGCCGTCGTGCTCGGTATGTCATTCGCCTTGATGCGCGTAGTGTTCTGGCTGGGCTACCACAGGTCGCCACCCTTACGCGGATTCGGCTTTGCAGGAACTTTCTATCCGACTGTCGTTGCCGCTTTGTGGTCTATATTGGTTTGGTTTGTTTGATGCAGGTATCAGACTGTTGCACGCCGCCCACGAAACGCTAGGGTTCGCCTAAGCGGAGGTAAGTCATGCAACTGGACCACATTGCCGTCGCCGGGGCGACACTTGAAGATGCGACCGAGCATGTCGAGGCAGCTTTGGGAGTTAAATTGCAGCCGGGCGGGCACCATGACAAGTTCGGAACGTACAACACGCTGCTAGGGCTTGCGAATGGCCTGTACCTGGAGGCTATAGCAATCGATCCCGAATCGCCCGATCCCGGCAGGCCGCGCTGGTTCGATCTGGACAGGTTTTCCGGTGCACCTCGCCTGACAAACTGGATTTGTCACGTGACCGACATGAATGCGATTCTGGCTCGTATGCCGGACACGGTTGGTATGCCCATGTGGCTGTCGCGCGGTGAACTGCGATGGAAAATGGCCGTTCCTGAATCTGGTGCGCTGCCCTTCGACAACCTGTTTCCGGCGCTCATCGAATGGCAAGGAAACCTGCATCCGTCGGGCATGCTTACGCAAAGTGGCTGTACCCTAAGGCGACTGACCGTGTCTCACCCGCTTGCGGACGATCTTTCCGGCCTTCTCGGGCCACTGAAATGGGTCAACATCGAGCCCGGCGACCCCGGATTGAAGGCCAAGTTCGACACGCCCCACGGAATGCGGATTCTGGAATGACTATCCGCCGTGCAAGTTCCGAAGATGCGTCGGCCATTGCCGACATAACCAATGCCATCATACGGGAGACGTTGATCACGTTTACCTCGGCAGAACGCAGCCCGGAAAGCATTGCGGCAGATATTGGAGCGCGCGGCGAGGGGTATCTGGTGGCGGAGCTGAACAGAAAATGCGTTGGGTTTGCCACCTATGCGCCCTTCCGAAGCGGTCCCGGCTATGCTCATACGCGCGAGCATTCGGTACTGCTTGCCTCAGACGCGCGAGGGCAGGGATTGGGACGCGCTTTGATGGAGCAGCTCGAAATTCAAGCACGGAAGGATGGCGTGCATGTTCTGGTTGCAGGCATCTCCGCCGCAAATCCTTCCGCTATCGCCTTTCACAAGGCGATTGGGTTTTGCGAGGTTGGCCGGATGCCTCAGGTGGGCCGAAAGTGGGGAAAGTGGCTTGATCTGGTGTTGATGCAAAAAATCCTGTCTGGGGTATGATTCGTCGCACCTGACACCGGCTCTCTCGCGGGATAGGGTGGCCTCATGTCGATCTGGACCCGCATAACAGATGCCCTGAGCGCATTGGCGCAGGGGGAAAGTCTTGCCACCGTATTCGAACGGCTGCGCACGCCTCCTGAAAAGTCGGTGGCCTTCACCATTGCTGTCATTGCCCTTGGCGCCAAAATGGCAAAAGCCGACGGGCAGGTGACGCGCGACGAGGTGACGGCGTTTCGGGAAGTCTTCAGAATCGCCCCCGAGGACGAGGCAGGCGCAGCACGTGTGTTCAACATGGCGCGCACAGATGTAGCGGGCTTTCAGGACTATGCGCGAAACATACAAAAGATGTTCTCCGAGGACAGCACCACGCTCTGCGACTTGATGGAAGGGTTGTTCCACATCGCCTTGGCCGACGGGTTCTATCACCCTGGCGAGAACGAGTTTCTCGAAGAGGTCAGCCGGATATTCGGGCAAACAGACGCCCAATTCAAAGCCCTGCGCGCCCGTTTCGTTCCAGATGCGCCGACCGACCCCTACACAGTCCTTGGTGTTCCCTCCGACATGCCGCTGGGGGAAATCCGAAAGGTATGGCGACAGCTTGTGCGCGACACGCACCCGGATGCTATGATGGCCCGCGGTGTTCCGGAAGAGGCGGTGCGACTGGCCGAGAAGAAGATGATTGATATCAATCGCGCCTGGGACGAGATCAACGGCGCAAGGGCTTAAAAACGATGCGGTTGGCGACCTATAACGTGGAATGGTTCGCCAATCTCTTTGACAGGGATGACCATCTGATCGTTGATGACAGCTGGTCGGGACGGCACGACGTGACCAAGGCTCAGCAGGTCGAGGCCGTGGCCAAGGTGATGACAGCGATGGACGCTGATGCCATCCTTGTTGTCGAAGCTCCGAACACCGGTCGAACGCAGAATACCGTGCGTGCCCTGCAGGAGTTTGCCGCAACTTTCGATCTTCGGACCCAACGCGCGGTCATGGGATTTGCCAACGAAACGCATCAGGAATTGGCTTTGCTTTATGATCCCGATGCATTGCAAGCGCGACATGACCCGAAAGGAGAGGAGACCGGCAAGAAAGGCAGCACGGAGGCCCCCCGCTTTGACAGTGTTTTCCGGATCGACCTCGACATTGACGCCACCCAAGATCTGATCCGGTTTTCCAAACCTCCCATCGAACTTGCAATCCGAACCAAGGCGGGCAATGACCTGCGGCTGATCGGCGCACACCTGAAATCCAAAGCACCCCATGGCGCACAAAGGCGCGACGAGGCAATACAGATTTCTATCGCAAACCGGCGCAAGCAACTGGCCCAGGCGATCTGGCTTAAGCAGCGTATTGAACAGCATCTGGATGCTTGCGAAGAGGTCATCTTGCTGGGCGACATGAACGACGGTCCGGGGTTGGATGAATTCGAACACCTTTTTGGTCGTTCTTCGGTCGAGATTCTTCTGGACGCCGGGTTGTTCGACCCCCATGCGGCCAAGGCGAGCCAACTAAGGCCGGGGGCGGTTCCTGCGACGGCGCGGTTCCAGATGCCGGGCGACGGGCGCTTTCTTCAGGCTCTGCTCGACTACATCATGATCAGCCCCGGCCTGCGAGACAAAGACCCGGTTTGGCGTATCTGGCATCCATTTGACGATCCAGATTGCTGGAACGTTCCGGAGCTCCGCGATGCCTTGCTAACCGCATCCGATCATTTCCCCGTGACATTGGATATTCAGATATGACCTTTGAACGCATGGATGGCGCGCCCTATATTCACTGGATGCGATCTGTCCTTGTCATCACCGCAATTGTCCTGGCGCCGGTTCCTGTGCTTGCCGAAGAAGAGACCGGAAAATCACTGATGGAGCAGGGGGCTGAACTGTTCTTTGAAGGGTTGAGGAAAGAGATGGAGCCGACACTGGACAATCTGCGTGACCTGACACAGCAGCTTGGCCCCTCTATGCGATCCTTCATGGAAGAGATGGGCCCGGCACTTGCCGATCTGGCGCGCAACATTCAGGATTGGAGTGTTTACGAAGTGCCCGAAATGCTGCCGAACGGAGACATCATCATACGCAGAAAACCACAGTCCGAGACCCCTGAGGAAGAACAGGAACCGCCGCAGGACAAAACGGCCCCCGGTCCGGAAATCGACATCTGAGAAAGGTTCAGTCTTTAACGATGATGCGGACCTTGGCACTCAGCGCCTCGGCCAGTGAATCGAGTCTCGCAGCGGCAATTTCGCTGAAAAGCGGCACGGTTTCCTTGGGCAGCACAAGCTCAAGCTCCAGCTTTTTCGGATAAAACCTGAGTTGCCCCATTCTCACCTCGTGCTGCATCCAAAGCATGGCCCCGAACCGCATCGCCTTGCCCAAAATCTCGGCCTGTTTTTGACCCTTTTCATCCAGAAGAGCGTATAGCGGGTCGAATTGAGCCTTGTCGCGTTTGTTGCGGTAGCGGTGCTGCAACGCGAGGCCGATGAATATCCGTTCAGAGTGCTTCAGACCGCCAAGGTTTGCGCGTGTGACGTTGTCGAAGCAAATCTCGGCCCGATAGTCGGGATGCGCCCGCCAGGACACGTCATGCAGAAGACATGCCGCCTTGATCAGCCTCACTCTGGCAGGCGGCACCGATTTGAACAGGGGCATCACGAATTCGAACAGGTACTTGCCAAAACCCGGCAGGCGGGCGTCTTTGGATTCCGCGAAATAGCTCGCCTCAATCAGTGGATCGCGGTCGCGCAGGCGTTGCGGCATCTGTTCATAAAGCAGACCCTCGCGGATTCCATAGCTGGAAATGGCGATATCCTTGGGCTTGAAGGTGCGGATCAGGCGGGCAAGAACGTCCATTGCATAGGGGACCAGCGCCATGCGCGAGCCGGAAACGCCCGCCTTTGCACGCAGCTTTTCCGGGTCCGAGTTTTCGATGAACTTGATGGTGGCGCGCACCTGTTTGGTGCTCATTCGGTATTCATGCAGAACCTTCAACGGGTAACCGCGCCGCGCCATGTCGATCCGGGCAAAAGCGCGCCAACTGCCACCAACCAGAAACAGGCGGTCCCGTTGTGGGCCTAACTGATCTCGCAGCTGTTCCATCACCTGCTTGATGTGGTCCTTGCGGCCGCGACGTCCGCCCTTGATATCACGCAGCTTCAGAGGCCCAAGCGGAGAGGTAAGGCGGCGACCGACTTTTCCGCCGCCGATCTCGGCCAACTCCATGGACGAGCCGCCCATGTCGCAGATCAGTCCATAGGCGCCGGGCCAACCCAGCAAAACGCCCTGCGCAGACAGCCGGGCCTCTTCCTCGCCGTTGATGACCTCGATGTTCAGGCCGGTTTCCCGCTGGACCTCGGCGCAAAACTCCGGCCCGTCCTCGGCTTCGCGGACCGCAGCGGTGGCAACGACGTGCAAGGGCGGCATGTCCAGATCGCGCGACAGGTGTTTGAACCGACGCAAGGCCGCAAGGGCGCGGGTTCGGCCTTCAGGGTTCAGGCGTCCGGATTCCGACAGGCCTGCACCCAACGCGCACATGACCTTTTCGTTGTAGAAATACGCGGGCGACCTGGCCGCGCCATCGAACACGACCATCCGGACCGAGTTCGACCCGACGTCAACGACCCCAACGCGCGACAAGGCGCGTGCGCTTGGGTCGTCGAACAGGGGCCTTCCGAAGGGTCCCCAATCTGGCGCGGTGGTTGCGATTGGTTTTTCCATCTCTCCCCCGGTCATGGCGTCGGCAGGATGCGAAATCGCCGGGATAGGGTCAATTGCAGGATCATCCCTGGCCTGCGTCATAGTTGAGCACCCTGACAGCCAGGGCGCGCGTGATTTCGCGTTTTTCTGCCAGTGCGAGGCGGTCAAGCTGGTCTACCACTTCAGAAGCGGATGCGAACCGGCGGTCCATGTGTTTGATGAGATACGATATGACATCGGGGCCGGGATTGAGCTGGCGGTCGACAAAGAGCTTGGCCAGAACCGCGCCCAAGAGTGCGTCGTCGGGCGGATCAAGCGCCACGTGATGCGCACCTTGGATGCGACTTTGCAGATCGGCCAGCGGCAGTGCCCACAAGACAGGGGGCAAACGGCCAGTCATCAAGAGCGACCTGCCTTCGGCCAGAGCCAGATTGTGCAGGTGGAACAGCGTTTTCTGACACTCGATGTCACTAGCAATATCAGGCACGTCCTCGACGGCAACAGGGTGCTGCGCCAGTTCCGGCACCTCTTCGTGCCGCAGGTCAGAAGCGTGAACGATGCGCGCGCCTCTCTCGCCGGCCCAGACATGCGCCAGATGGGTTTTGCCCGCCCCTTCAGGCCCGGTCAGTACCAGTTTGTTTCCCGGCCAGGTCGAGGCGGAGATCATCGCAACCGCCAGTGCATTTGCTGGCGAGACAAAGAAATCCTCGCGCCCCAGTGCCGTCTTGGCCGGGAGGTCAAAGCTGAGTTGCTCGGCCATTCAGTCGTCGTCCTGATCCTGTGCGGTCAGCCCCAGATAAAGGCGACTTGTCAGATATTGTCCCGCGCCGAAACGTGCAAGCACCCCAAGTGCAGCGGCAACCGGAACCGCGATCAGCATCCCGACAAAGCCGAAGAGTGCGCCGAATACCGAAAGCGCCAGCAGAAGCCACACAGGATGCAGGCCGACTGAACTGCCCACGAGTTTCGGGGTCAGAAAATTTCCCTCGGCAATCTGGCCAGCAGCAAAGATGCCCGCAACCAACCCGATTGAGGCCCAGTCGCCCCAGAACTGAAACAGGGCCAGCCCGATGGCCAGAGACCCGCCGATCAGTGCTCCCAGATATGGGATGAAGGTCACAAGCCCTGCGATGAATCCTACGATCAGCCCGAACTGCAGCCCGACAATCATGAGGGCAACAGCATAATAGGTGCCAAGAATCAGACAGACCGTCCCCATCCCGCGCACGAACGAGGCCAGAACCTGATCGATTTCTCTCGCGAGCCGCCTGATCACGGGGGCGTGGTCCATCGGCAAAAGCTGGTCTATGCGCTCGATCATTCGATCCCAGTCAAGCAGCAAATAGACCGCCACCACTGGCACGATGACCAGCAGGATAACTACATTGATCGCCGAGCCGAGCGACGCCACCACGGTTTGCAGCACATCGCCGGTCTTGGATTTCAGGGTCTCACCGACTGAGACGAGAAACTGGTGGGTATTGGAATGCTGGTCGAGCAGCGAGGGAAACTGTTTTTCAATGAAACTGCGCAGATCTTTGAATAGCGACGGCAAAATCTCGACCAGATCGATCAGCTGCGTGATCAACGCTGGAACCACCATCAGAAACATCAAAACAAAAACCAGCACCGACAAAATCGTTATGACCGCCGTTGCAGCCGACCGTGACAACCCCATACGTTCCAGCCGGTCGGCAACCGGATCAAGGAAATAAGCGATGGCTCCCCCGATCACGAATGGCAAAAGCACGTCGCCCAGCAACCACAAAGCGGCGACAAAAACCACCGCTGCAATGCCCCAGTATCTGAGTTGGTCCCTGACGGGCAAAGCCATGGTTTTGTTCCCGTTACCGCTTTCCTTCTTCAGTTCTTGGCCGATGCGTGGGTTTGATGCAACCCGTTCCTTGGCTACGGGTTATTACCCTAAGGCAATGTCACACATTGCTCTGCCTGCCAAATTGAACGGTGTTGAAGCATGAAGCAGAATGCAAAATCTGTGAACTCCCACACCTTGACGGTCCGCAAGCCGCAATGACGTGCTGCCTTGCCTCGGGTTTGTGGATCGCGTAGAGCGTTCGGGCTTTCGCTTGCCAAAGAGGATTGCCTATGCGTCTGTCCCGCTATTTCCTGCCTGTTCTCAAGGAAAACCCGTCCGAGGCCCAAATCGTCAGCCATCGCCTGATGCTGCGGGCAGGGATGATCAAGCAGGCCGCCGCCGGTATCTATTCCTGGCTGCCGCTTGGCTTCAAGGTTCTGCGCAAACTGGAAAACATCGTGCATGAAGAGCAGGCGCGGGCAGGGCATATCGCAATCCAGATGCCGATCCTGCAATCGGCGGATCTGTGGCGCGAGTCCGGGCGCTATGATGACTACGGCCAGGAAATGCTGCGGATGCAGGATCGACACGGCCGCGACATGCTATACACACCGACGGCCGAGGAACTGGTCACCGATATCTTTCGCGGACATGTCAGCAGTTACAAGGATCTACCGCTGACACTTTATCAGATTCAGTGGAAATTCCGCGACGAAATCCGCCCGCGCTTCGGTGTGATGCGGGGGCGCGAATTTCTGATGAAGGACGGCTACAACTTTGACCTGACCAAAGAGGATGCGCTGCACGCCTATAACCGCCATCTCGTCAGCTATCTGCGCACCTACGAGCGCATGGGCCTGCAGGCCATCCCGATGCGTGCTGACTCGGGGCCGATCGGTGGGGACGATACTCATGAATTCCTGGTGCTGGCCGAAACCGGTGAATCCGAGGTGTTCTATGACAGCCAGGTCACCGATATTCGGCTGGGGCAGCGCGAGATCGACTATGACGACAAGGCCCAGTGTCAGGCGGTGCTGGAGGAGTTTACTTCGCTCTATGCCCGGACCGATGAAACCCATGACGAGGCGCTGTTCAACCAGATCCCCGAAGGGCGCCGGCGGTCGGCGCGGGGGATCGAGGTGGGGCAGATCTTCTATTTCGGTACCAAGTATTCCGATCCGATGGGGGCAACTGTACAAGGCCCCGACGGAAAATCGGTGCCGGTACATATGGGCAGCCACGGCATCGGTGTCAGCCGCCTGATCGGCGCGATCATCGAGGCCAGCCACGACGACAAGGGCATCATCTGGCCCGAAGGCGTGACGCCGTTCCATTGCGGTATCGTCAACCTGAAACAGGGCGATGACGCGGCCGACGCGGCCTGTGAAAAACTCTATGGGGCGATGACGCATCTGGGACTTGACCCGCTTTACGATGACCGAAACGAGCGGGCGGGCGGCAAGTTCGCCACCATGGACCTGATCGGTTTGCCGTGGCGGGTCACGGTCGGGCCTCGCGGGCTCAAGAACGGGGTGGTCGAACTCACCTGTCGCCGCACCGGGGAAAGCGAGGAGCTGAGCCCGGAACAGGCGGTCACCAAGCTTGCGGGCATTTATGAAGGCATTGCCTGAGCAGAGTGACGGGCCGCTGATCTCGGTGATCACGGCCACGTACAACCTGCTGTCCCAGGGGCGCGGCGACAGTTTTCGCGAGGTTGTCGCATGCCTGAGGCGGCAGGATTGTGCCCGGTTCGAGCATGTGATCCAGGACGGGGCCTCGGCCGATGGTACAATCGACTTCATTCGGGAGTACACCCGAATTGACCGGTTTGTACGCATTCAAAGCACCCAAGATGCCGGATTGTACGACGCCATGAACCGCGCCGTTGCGGCGGCGCGGGGGGATTATGTGCTGTTTCTGAACTCGGATGACGCGCTGGCCTCGGACGATGTACTGAATGCGGCGGCTGACGCGTTGGAGGCTTCGCGGCCGGATTTCCTGTTTGGCGCGACGGCACAGCAGATGGGCGCGGGCGGGATTCACATCCAGAACCGGATGTCGCTGAAGGCTGTGTTGCAGCGGATGCCGTTCTGCCACAACTCGGTGTTCATCCGCCGCGAGGTGTTTCTGGCACTGGGCGGGCATGACCTGAGTTTTCCGGTGGCGGCAGATTACGACATGATGCTGCGGATGATCGCAGCGGGATATCGCGGCGAGCGGCTGGAACATCCGGTATCGTTGTTCTGGACCCGGGGAGTGTCGGGAGACGATGAGCGGACCGCGCAGGATTATGCAAAGATCTGGATGAAGTTCTTTGACGGGTATTCCTCGGCCAAGGGACTGACTGTTGAGGATTTTGTAAGGTTCTACAAGCGGGGGCACATGCCGGCAGCCCTGGTGCTGGACGTCTTGCGGCGGCGGGGGCAATCGGAGGCGCTGCGCGCGGCGGCGCGGCACAGTCTGTTCAAGACCATCCGGCGCAATTTGCAGCCCTGGCGGAAATTCTGAGCCTTGCGGTTTTCGGATTGAGCGCCTTCGGCGCGCTCTTTTCGATCTTGGATTGAGGGACGCTGTCCCTCAAACTCTCTGGGGTACTTGCAACCAGAAAGAAGCAGCGAACCCCGAGCGGTAACCGTAGCGGGGTTGCCTTGGCGTGTCGCCGACGCTCAGGACGGATGCGCCGGTCGCGCGGCGATCAGATCGCCATCTGCGTTGCTGCCGGGCAGGGCCACGACGATGGGGCGACCGAACCGCCGCACCAGATCGCGTAATTCGATGCCGAGAAAACGCAGCCCACAGATCCTGCCGCCGGTTGTCCGGTCGGTGATGCAGAGCCGACCCTGCCGGAAAACCAGCCGGTAACCCTTGGCGCGCAACGTGTCCCTGAGCGTTGTCCAACTGGCGGCGTTTTCGAAATCCGGTCGGATCGCCGCGCGAAGAAGGGCGGCGGTTTCGCAATCCAGTTGAGTTGAGGCGTGGTTCGGCCCCGATGGGCCTACGGGTTGAATTCGTTCTTCATAACTCATGAGCGTCTCCCGCTCTAAACTCATTAATCCCCCGGAGCAGGGTGTCAAAATTTCCCTATCCGGTCAAACAGTGAAATAAAATTACTCGAGGAGCGTTGCATTTGGAAGTCAGTTAGCGCAACCGGAAACGAATTGTTTGTGTTCTGGGGACAATCCTTGGCGCCTGATTGGCCGGGCATTTGCGGTGACACTTGAATTGTCGCGCCTGACGCTGCAGGTGTGAAAGGTGAACAGAGCGGCGTCGCGCGCCGGTTGCAATGGATACGGGCAGAACGGCATGGCGATGAGTTTCGTGACGGTGGTCTATTCGCGAGACTACCCATTGCTGGAGCTTCAGGCCCTGTCGATGGCCCGGTTTCTGGACACGGGTCAGGTCGGGTCGATCCAGGTCGTGATGAACGACTGCAACGAGGCCGTGCTTGAACGGGCGCTGGAGCCGTTGCTGGCCGCCTATGGTCCCTTGGCGGCCAAACTGCGTATTCTGCGCGGGGATGACCTGTTGCGTGAGGGCTGGCGGGGCAACGACGGCTATCGTATGCAGCAGGCGCTTAATCTGGCGGCGGCGGCGCGGGCACCATGCGAGCGAGTGGTTATTCTGGACACCCAGAACCTGTTCCTGCGTCCGGTGACGGCAGAGGATTTCTTTACCAGCGACGTCAGGGGCAAACTGACATTCCTTCGGCCCGAAAACGAGTGTCACCGGGCGTGGTGGCGCGAGAGCCTGAATGCGCTGGGCATGCAGGCGGCAAATCCGGACACTGTCCGGACAACGACATTTTCGATGCCGTTTCCGGTCAGGCGTCAATTGGCGCAGGATCTGTGCGGAGATATCGAGGCGCGGTACCATTCGGTGCAGGGCCTGTTCGCGTCGCGGCGCAACCTGTCGGAGTTCATGTTGCTGAACGCCTTTTGCCTGGGGGAATATGGCGATATCCGCGCCGGGTTCGAGGAAACCATGCGCCGGAATGCGGAGCTTTGGCCGACCAATTCGCCCGAGCAGGTGGCGGCTGAGATCGATCGGCTGGAACGGGTGGAAACCTTGTCCTTTGGGCTGGACACCCGGGCCTTTGCGGCCTTGTCCGAGGATATGCGAGCGCGTGTCTTTGCCGCGCTCGAGGCGCGGGGAATTTGTGACCGGGACACCGCGCGGGCGGTCCTGGCGCGGGTATCGGCAGTATCCGGCTGACAACATTGCGCCCTGCGCAAACTCTTCCCTTGACCATCGGCTGTGATCGAACGAGGGTCCGGCACGCAAACCCGCGGAGATTTCATGACCGGCACCCCACCTCCTTTTGCGCCATTCGAATGGAAGATCGCCTGGCGGTATCTGCGCGCCCGGCGGGCCGAGGGCGGGGTCAGCGTGATGACCTGGATCTCGTTGATCGGCATCACGCTGGCGGTGTTCGCGCTGATTGCGACGCTGGCGGTTCGGTCGGGGTTCCGGTCGGAGTTCGTCGGTACCATTCTGGGGGCGAACGCGCATGTCACCCTGTACAGCGCAGGCGAGATCGATGCGCAGGGGCGGGTGGACCGGACGATCAAGGAGTTTGACGCGATTGCGCAGCGGGTGGCGCAGGTTCCGGGCGTCGTCAGCGCGGCGCCGCTGGTCAAGGGTGAAGTGCTGATTACCAATCGCGAGGCAAGTTCGGGTGTGCAGATATTCGGCATTCGCAAGGATGACCTGCTGAAGCTGCCGGGGATTGCACAAAGTGAGGATGCGTATGGCGATCTTGCCCGGTTCGATGAAGGCATCGCCATCGGCTCGGGCGTGGCACGCGCCATCGGTGCAACGGTTGGCGACCGGGTCAAGCTGACCTCGCCCAACGGGGTCAGGACGGCGTTCGGGGTGTCGCCTCGTGTGAACGCCTATGAGGTTGTCTATGTGTTTTCGGCGGGGCGGTATGACATAGACCGGACGCGGGCCTATCTGCCATTTGGTGAGGCACAAAAATTCTTTAACCGCGAAGAGTTGGCGGATGAAATTGAAGTAATGGTCGAAGCCCCGGAAGAGTTGGATCCGATGATCCTGCCGCTCTATGATGCTGCCGGAGAGCGGATGCAGATCTGGACGTGGAAGGATTCCTCGGGCGGGTTTCTGCGGGCTTTGGAGGTTGAGGACAACGTTATGTTCATCATCCTGTCGATCCTGGTGCTGATCGCGGCGATGAATATCGTGTCGGGCCTGATCATGCTGGTCAAGAACAAGGGGCGCGATATCGGCATCCTGCGCACCATCGGGTTGAGCGAGGGTTCGGTGCTGCGGGTGTTTTTCATCTGCGGGGCGTTCACGGGGATGATCGGCACCGCGATGGGAGTGATCCTGGGGTGCCTGTTCGCGCTGTATATCGATCCGATCTTTTCCTTTGTGAACTTCGCGATGGGCGGCGGGGTCTGGGACCCGGCGATCCGGGGGATATACGCGCTGCCGGCCGAGTTGCATCTGGGGGATGTACTCAAGGCGGTGGGGCTGTCGCTGGGGCTGTCGTTTTTCGTCACCTATTTCCCGGCCCGCCGTGCGGCGCGGCTGAATCCGGTCGAGGCGTTGCGCTATGAATGACGTGACTTTGCGGCTGGACGGCCTGACCAAGACTTATCTGCAGGGCACGCCGGGTGAGGTGCAGGTTCTGCGCGGTGCCGATCTGGAGTTGCGCGCGGGCGAGGCGGTGGCGCTGGTGGCGCCGTCGGGGGCGGGCAAGTCGACGCTTTTGCATATTGCCGGGCTGCTCGATACGCCGGACACCGGGACGGTCGAGGTCGCGGGCCAGGCGGCCAGCGGCAAGGGCGACCGGACGCGCACGGCGATCCGGCGGCGGGATGTCGGGTTCGTCTATCAGTTCCACCATCTGCTGCCCGAGTTCACGGCCCTGGAAAACATCACCTTGCCGCAGCTGGCAAACGGCGTGTCCGAAAAGGAGGCTGAGGCGCGGGCGATGGATCTGCTGGGGCGCGTCGGCGTGGCGGGGCGTGCGGGGCATCGCCCGGCAGCTTTGTCCGGGGGCGAGCAGCAGCGGGTGGCCTTTTGCCGCGCGCTGGCGAATGCGCCGCGGGTGTTGCTGGCGGACGAGCCGACGGGCAACCTGGACCCCGAGACCTCGGATCAGGTGTTCGACGCGCTGATGGATCTGGTGCGCGGCAATGGGTTGTCCGCGCTGATCGCGACGCACAACATGGACCTGGCAGCACGGATGGATCGCGTCGTGCGGCTGGAGGCGGGCGTTCTCAGGCCAGCTGAGTGATCGCAACGCCAATGGCCATGACCGCGATACCGCCAGCGCGCATCAGGGTCAGTGGGGTGACCTGTGCGCCGAACAGGCCATAGTGATCGATGGCGGCGGTGCTGAGCAATTGCCCGAGCAGCACGAAGAACACCGCATTGCCGACGCCGAAATGCGGCGCGACATGGGTGATGGACAGCACGTAAAAGGCCACCAGCAGGCCGCCAAGCAGCAGGTGTTTGGGGCTGGAGGCGACCTTGGCCAGCGCCTGCGGGCCTGGGAACAGCAGCATGACCAGCGCCGAGGCGCCAAGGGCCACGGCAAAAAGAACGACCGCGGCAGCGGTTGGCGAGCCGATCAGCTTGCCCAAAGCGGCGTTCAGTGCGGCGAGGATCGGGATACCGATCCCTGCGGCCAACATGATTGCTGCGTATTGTGTCATGCCCGAATCCCTTCTGCCCGTAAATCGTTGATCTGGATCATTGTGATACTCCCGGTTGTGGGCAAGCCTGCAATTGCGCAGATCAGATGTGGAGAGGGATCGATGAGGACAGTTCTTGGATATGCAATGGCCGCAGGTATTGCCCTGGCAGCGCCTGTCGCGGCGCAGGATGCCGAACGCGGGGCCGAAATCTATCGCCACCATTGCGCCACCTGTCACGGCATCGAGGCGACGGGGCACGGGCCAATGGCCGGGGTTCTGATCATCCAGCCGGTAGACCTGACCGCCTTGCAGGGCGCGGACGGCGAGTTTCCGACCGAGCGCGTGGTGCGCCGCATCGACGGGCGCGACCCGCTGGTCAGCCACGGCAGCCCGATGCCGGTTTACGGCCCCTATTTCGAGGGTAGTGACGTGGCGATCAAGACGCCTGCCGGGCAGCCGATCCTGACCAGCGAGCCGATTGCCGATCTGGTCGCGTATCTGAAAACACTGCAGGGTAGCTAAGAGCATGCGTATCACGGGCATTGGATTGGCAGGGGTTTTGATTCTGGCCGCCTGCACACCGGAGCCAAGGATGCCGACGCCGTCCGAGGGCGAGGCGATTTTTGCCGCCAACTGCACGGCCTGCCACGATTACGACGGGCGGGGCGGGACACTGGCCGAAGGCCAGGTCGCGCCCGATCTGACGCGCATTGCGGAGCGCAATGGCGGGACGTTCCCGCGCGCCGAGGTGATGTCGCAGATCGATGGTTACGGGCGTGGCAGGGTGTCGCCCGACATCATGCCGGAATTCGGCGGGCTGCTGGAGGGAGAGCTGGTGCCGGTCGAAGTGAATGGGGTGCTGACGCCCACGCCGCGCCCGTTGGCCGCCTTGCTGGCCTATCTGGAAAGCATTCAGGTCAGCGGCTGAACGATCAGTCGCAGATGCCCTGAATTTCCGCGCCGCTCCACGGAATGACCACGTCGGTTTCGCGCGATTGCGGCAGATCGGCCACCTGCATCGACTGGCTGAGCATGGCGTGCAGGCGTTTGGTGCGCTGTGCCCCGGGTGCGAGGGCGCGGCAACAGACATATTCCTCGATGATCGCGCCTTGCTGTTCGAACCCGTAGCTGAGGAAATCGGCAGGCCCGTCGAGGTCGAACAGGTAAGGATCGTCATCCCCACCATGTTCCGCGGCGGCGCGCAGCGGGTGATATCCGGTTTCGCGGCGGTTCTGCCATTGCCAGACATGGGTCAGTTCATGGGCCAGCAGCATGGCGGCCACCAGGTTGAGGCTGTCGGGATATTCGCTCATGTAATCGTCAAGGTACCAGTCACGGGTAAAATAGACCTTGTTGAACAGGGCCACGGCGGCGGGTTTGCTGGTTACGATCTCTTCCTTGAGGGGCGGCAGGATGCGCTCGCGGCAGGTCACGCGCGGGCGCTGGTTGCGCCGGAAGGTCACCGCCGCCACTGGCGCGCCTTCGACCAGGCGCACACGGTCGAGGTTGAGGCTTTCGCCATGAACACGGGCGGCAAAGTCGCGTTCGGTGTCGGTCAGGGGGCGACCGCAGGCGGCAAACAGAAGAAGGACAAGAAACGCGCGTAAAACCATGATTTCGAGAGTAGCCCGCATTCGGTCTGCCGCAAGACGTTTTCACAGGCTCATGGCCAGAACCCGGCTGATTTCGGTCAGTGACCGGCCGGATTGATCCATCCATTTGTTGAACGCGTCCTGCGTCGCGGCCAGTGCCTTTTTCGAGGTGGGCGTCTTGTCGACCACGCCTTCGGCCACCAGTCGGGCGGTAACATCACGGGACAGGATGAAACTGTCGCGCCCGACAAAACGCATGGCATATTGCGCGGTGGCGCCGCCCAGACGCGAGCCGCGTTTGCCCAGCATGGCGAGCAGCCCGACATAGTCGGTCGAGGGCCAGCCGCCCAGAACCGTGCCCGCGCCGCCCTGTTCACGAAGCTCCATCAGAAAGGCGGCGTTGTCGCGAACCGTGGCGATCTTGGTGCCGTTGCGCACGATGCGGGTATCCTGCAGCAGCGCGTCGAATTTTTCATCGTCCATGAAGGCGCAGCGGCCCACGTCGAAGCCGTCGAACGCGGTTTCGAACCCGTCCCATTTGGCTTCGATGACCTTCCAGTTGAACCCGGCCTGAAACACGCATTTGGTGATGGTCGACAGCCACCTGTCCTCGGGCAAGGCGGCCAGCTCGGCAGCCGATTTGGGTTTGACCAGTTTTTCGTTCAGCGCATCCGGGCCGCCGTGCCGGTCGGCGGCGAGTTGAAATATCTCGTCGAAATGGTGCATGTCGGCATCCTCCTGCGTCAGAGTGGTTCCTTTCGCTTTGCCTTGGCAAGCGGAAATCATGCGCTTGTTCTGGTGTCATATGTACCTCCGCCGTTGCGGGGAGCTTGTCGGGGCGCAGGAGCGCTGCCAAGAACTGCTGTCCGAGCGGATCTTGGGGTGCCGGGATCACGGGAAGGTGAGATTCGTGATTGACTGGTCAATCAATAACCGGCAAGACTAGGATCATGGAGAGACCAGACCGGGGTGCAGGTCCGGAATGGAGGGGAGGAAACAGTGCCGGGGCGTGGTCGTCTTTGGCGCGATGGGGTTTGAACTTTTCCGGGTTTCCATATTGCAGTGCGCCGAGAGTTGTCGGCAATATGAGACCTTGGAATATGAACGGTCGCGAGAGGGCCGATTTGCCAACTGGGAGAGAAATGATGAAGAAACTGAGCCTCGGCCTTGTTGCCGCAACTGTTGCAGGGTCGGCCTATGCCGCCGACATGGGCGCGGTGGACGAGCCGATCAAGCTGGCGATCAACGAGTGGACCGGTCAGCACGTCACCACGCATGTCGCCGGCGAGATGCTGAAAGCCGCCGGGTACAATGTGGAATATGTCACCGCGGGCATGATGAACCAGTTCCAGGCGTTGGCGGATGGCGACATTCACGCAACGCTGGAAATCTGGTCGTCCAACGTGTCGGACGAATATGCCAAGAAGATCGACGAGGGATCCGTTGTCGAGATCGGCGATCTGGGCCTGGCCGCAAAGGAAGGCATCGCTTATCCGGCGCATGTGGGCGAACTGTGCCCCGGTCTGCCGGCGTGGGAAGCGCTGGCCGACTGCGCGCAGATGTTCGCCACTGCCGAAACGCTGCCATCGGGCCGTCTGGTCGATTATCCGGCTGACTGGGGGACGCCGGGCGCGGACCGCATGACCGGTCTTGCCTTGCCGTTCAAGGCGGTTCCGGCGGGTTCCGAAGGGGCGCTGATCGCCGAATTGCGCGCCTCGACCGAGCGCAAGTCGCCGCTGCTGATCACCTTCTGGCAGCCGCATTGGGCAATGTCGGCCTATGACGTGAAATTCGTCGACCTGCCGCCGGGTGAAGAGGCGTGTTTCAACGATCCGGCATGGGGTCCGAACCCTGACGCGGTCAACGATTGCGATTTTTCACCTTCGCGCATCTTCAAGGCCGGCTGGAACGGCATGGCCGACAAATGGCCCGCCGCCTATGAGATCCTGACCAACTATCAACTGGCGGTCGAGGACCAGCAGCCGATGATGGGCGCGATCGATGTCGATGGCGGCGCGGTCGAAGACGTCGTGGCCGCATGGATGGCCGAGAACGAGGGCAAGTGGCGTCCGGTTGTCGACGCCGCAACCAAGTGAGTCCCATAGGTGACTGACACCAAAACGCCAGCCATTGCCTGCCGGAACCTCTGGCAGGTCTTTGGCCCCGGTGCGGAAAAAGCCCTGACCGACGCGCTGTCTCGGTCAGGGGGAGATGCCGACAAGGCCGCCGGCGATCTGCGCGAAAAGGGATACATCCCCGCCGTGCAGGATGCCAATTTCGACGTCAAGGAGGGCGAGCTTTTTGTCATCATGGGGCTGTCGGGGTCGGGCAAGTCGACACTGATCCGCTGTATCTCGCAACTGCTGCCCGGAACCGGCGGAGAAATCCGGATCGAAGGCGACAATGTCGTCGGTGCGACGAAAAAGCGCCTGACCGAATTGCGCCGCAAGACGCTGGGCATGGTGTTCCAGCATTTCGGCCTGTTCCCGCACATGACCGTGGCAGAAAACGTGGCCTATCCGCTGCGGGTGCAGGGTGTTGGCAAGAAGGAGCGCCGTGCGCGGGCGCAGGAGGTCATTTCGCTGGTGGGCCTTGACGGGCGCGAGGACAGTTTCCCGCGCCAATTGTCGGGTGGGCAGCGGCAGCGCGTGGGTATCGCCCGGTCGCTGGCGGTGAACCCCGATATCTGGTTTCTGGACGAGCCGTTCTCGGCGCTTGATCCGCTGATCCGGCGGCAGTTGCAGGACGAGTTTCTGCGAATCCAGGCGACGTTGAAGAAATCTATCGTCTTCATCACCCACGACATTGCCGAGGCGCTGAAGCTGGCGGACAGGATCGCAATCATGCGCGATGGCAAGATCGTGCAGATCGGCACGCCGTCCGATATCGTGCTGCGCCCGGTGGACGACTATGTGCGCGAGTTTTCCAAGGATGTGGCCAAGGGGCAGCATGCCAAGGTGGCCTCGGTTCTGCATGCGGGCGAGGGCGAATACGGGCCGGACGATCCCGGACTGACCACGGCGATGACGCTGGACACGGCGCTGGCGCGCTGCATGCAGCTGTATCAGCCGGTGCCGGTGCGCGACGCATCGGGCACGGTCGTCGGCACGGTTCACCCATCCGATCTGGCCGCTGCCTTGCAGGTGGACGAGGCATGAGCGCGGTTGCCGATATCGCATCCGCCCGCGCCATGCGCCTGACGGCAGGCGCGCAGGCGGCGCTGATCACGGTGATCGTGGGCGCGCTGTGTCTGGCGCTGGAGCCGGTGGCCCCCTGGCTGGTGAAATGGCCGGCGGCATGGGTCATCCCGGCGACCGATTGGGTCGGATCGTTCCTGGCGTGGTTCCTGAACGGGATCAAACCGGCGGCGCGGCTGTTTTCGGACGTGATGGCCTATCCGATGAACTGGGCCAACTTCGTGCTTAGCGGCACACCCTGGCCTATCGTGATCGGCATCGTCACCGCGCTGGGCTGGTATCTGGGCGGGTTGCCGATGGCGGCGCTGGGCTTTCTGGGGCTGAGTTTCGTTCTGGCCTCGGGGTACTGGGCCGAGAGCATGAACACGCTGGCGCTGGTCGCCGTGTCGGTGCCGGTGGCGCTGATCATGGGCGGTGCGATTGGCATTCTTGCCAATGAGGTGCCGCGCGTAAAGGCATTCGTTCAGGCGGTACTGGATATCATGCAGACGGTGCCGACCTTTGCCTATCTGACGCCGCTTTTGCTGCTTTTTGGCTTTGGCCCGGTGGTTGGCCTGATCGCTTCGGCGATCTATGCCGCGCCGCCGATGGCGCGCAACGTGCTGTTGGGGCTGGAACGGGTCGAGCATGAGGTGAAGGAAGCCGCCATCATGTCGGGCGGAAGCCGGTTTCAACAGCTTTTCCAGGTCGAGATCCCGTCGGCCGCCACCCAGATCATGGTCGGAGTGAACCAGTGCCTGATGGCGGCGCTGTCGATGGTGATCATCGCCGCCGTTATCGGTGGCTTCAACGATATCGGTTGGGAAGTTCTGCTGACCATGCGCAAGGCGCAGTTCGGCGAGTCGCTGCTGGCCGGTCTGGTGATCGTGGTTTTTGCGGTGGTGATCGACCGGATGAGCGGCGTTCTGGCGACCGAACGCAAGCGGTATGACACGCGCGTGGTCTGGGCGGTGCTGGGGTTTGCGGTGGTCTTTACGCTGGCATTTTGGGCGCGGTTGCCGAACCCGTCCGACCTGACGCTGCTGGACCCGGCGGCGGAAGCGGTGGACAGGGGGCTGACGCAGTTCACGCAGGCGAATGCCGGGTGGCTGGACTGGCTCAAGAACAACTCGATGTTCTATGTTCTGTTGCCTCTGCGCATCGGTCTGGATCAGGCGGTGTTGCCTTTTACCTGGGGCTTCATGTGGACGCCCGCGATGAGCTATGGCCTGTTTGCCGCCGGGGCCGCGATTGCCGTCGTGATGGCGTGGCAGGGCCGGATTACCGGCGGGCTGACCGTTCTGATCGCGATAGGGATGCTGGAGACCGGCATTGCCAATCTGCCATGGCCTTTCGTGCTGACCGGTGCGGCGGCGCTGGGATACGTGGCGGGCGGCTGGCGGTTGGCGGCGCTGTCGGTCGGTCTGTTGTGCACGATCCTTGTTTCGGGCCTGTGGGAGCGGGCGCTGCTGTCGCTGTATCTCAGCGGTGCGGCGGTGTTTTCCTGCGCGGTTGTCGGCGGGTTGATCGGGCTGGCCAGCGCGGTGTGGGAGCCGGTGTGGAAAATCGTGCGGCCGATCTGCGACATGCTGCAGACCATCCCGCTGTTCGTGTTCCTGATCCCGGTGCTGATGGTGTTCCAGATCGGCGAGTTCTCGGCCTTTCTGGCGATCTGTGCCTATGCGATCGTACCGATGATCCGGTACACGCGGCACGGGCTGGTCAATACGCCGGACGAGATGATGGAGGCGGCGATTTCCAGCGGTGCGACCGAGTGGCAGATCATGCGCGACGTGCGCGCGCCCTATGCCGCGCCGACCATCCTGCTGGGGCTGAACCAGACCATCCTTTACGCCTTTGCCATGCTGGTGATCGCAGCGCTGATCGGGACCACCGGTCTGGGCCAGTCGATCTATCTGGCGCTGGGACAGGCGGATGTCGGGCTTGGCATTTCCGCAGGTGCCGCGATGGCCATTCTGGCGTTGATCGCCGACCGCATGGTGCAGGGCTTTGCCGAGGAAAAGCGCAAGGCGCTGGGTCTTTGACAATTGCGGCGGGGCGGCACCTGTGCCATCCCGCCGCCGACTTGACTTCGGACAAAGACCAAACCACTCGGCCCCTTTACATCCCAGTTCACAAGACCGGAGCAAGGCATGAGCGGCTGGGGCGAGTTTCTGTTGGCGTTGGGGGTGTTTCTGGCAAGCCATGTGGTGCCGGTGCGCCCGCCGGTGAGCCCGTGGCTGATCGACCGGCTGGGCCGGGCCGGTTATTTTACCGCCTATTCCCTGTTCTCGCTGGCAGTGCTGGCCTGGCTGATCGTGGCAGCCGGGCGCGCGCCGTATGTCGAAGTGATCCCGCCCTGGCCGGTCTTGCGCTGGGTGCCGGTGTTGACCATGCCCGTCGTCTGCTGGCTGGCGGTTGCGGGGATGTCGATCCGGAACCCGTTTTCTTTCGGAGGGCTGGGGCGCACGCCCTTTGATCCCGAACGACCCGGGATTCTGGCGGTCACTCGCCATCCGGTCCTGCTGGCGCTGCTGCTATGGGCACTGGCGCATCTGATCGCCAATGGCAGTCTGGCTCATGTGATCCTGTTCGGCCTGTTCGCGGGTTTCGCATGGCTGGGCATGGCGCTGATCGACCGGCGCAGGGCGCGCGAGGTGCCGGAGTGGCGCGAGCTTGCCCGCAATACCGCCCGTCTGTCGCTGCGCCGCCCAATTCCCTGGCCGCGCCCTTGGGTGTGGCTGGCTGCCACCGTGGCCTATGCCGCGATCCTTCACCTGCACGCGCCCGTGATCGGGCTGTCGCCGCTGCCATAATCAACAGGAGTGGCCGAAACCCGATGCGCGTGCTATCTGCTTATCCAACAACCGAAGTTCAGGAGCCATGACCATGCATCTGGCCTATATCACCACCACCGACCGGGGCGCGACCGACCGCCTGCTGAGCGCGGCCGCCGACCGTCTGAAGGCAAGCGGCTATGCCCTGGCCGGTGTCGTGCAGACCAACACCGAATGCTACGACAGCAGCAAATGCGACATGGACCTTCAGGTGCTGCCCGACGGCGCGACCATCCGCATCTCGCAATCGCTGGGGTCTATGGCGCGGGGCTGTCGGCTGGACCCGGCGGCGCTGGAACAGGCTGTGGGCGACGTGACCGCGTCGCTGGACAACAGCCCGCAGCTGATGATCGTGAACAAGTTCGGCAAGCACGAATCCGACGGCCGCGGGTTCCGTCCGGTGATCGGCGAGGCGCTGGCGCGCGACATCCCGGTTCTGGTCGGGGTCAACGGGCTGAACGAGGACAAGTTCCTTGAATTTGCCGGCGACGCGGCCCGCAAGCTGGCCGCCGATCTGGACGAGATCGAGGATTGGATCGCGGCAGTGATCGCGGAACGCTCGGCCGCCTGAGCGGTTCGGTGTTCGTAAAGCATTGAAAACCTGCCTGGTATCGCTGCGCCCTTGTTCCGCTTTCTTGTCTTAGGAAAAGGGGAGCGGGTGAGTGCGGGAAACCGGGCGGGCTTTCCCTCAGGCACTTTGACATTCGGCCCGTGGTCAAACAGCCATTCCAGACTTTTGATCGCCCCCTGAACAGCTCAGCCAGATCCGGAGGCATCGCTCTGCTACGTCGGCCGGCATGCGGACAGATGGCGATGTTCCACTTTAAGATCGTGTTGCAAGGATTTGAATTCAAGGAGAAGTGGTGGGCGACCCTGGAATCGAACCAGGCGTGCGTCTCCGCGAGGGAGTTACAGTCCCCTGCCACACCTTGCGGCCTGTCGCCCACTGTCAGGCGTTGCACCTGACGTGGAGGCGTGATTACTAGCGCGGCAAAGGAGCGTCAACAGGAAAATTCCGCTTTGGCGCAGGAAACCGAACTCATGGCCCGGAGGCCGGTAAGATGAAGAAACCCAAGTGGGTGATTGAAAAGGAACAGGCCCGCAAAGCGGCGGCATCAGAGACCGTCTGGCTGTTCGGACTGCACGCTGTTCGCGATGCGTTGATGAACCCGAAACGGCAGAAACTGCGCCTTATCGTGACCCGGAATGCACAGAACAAGCTGGCCGAGGCCATTGAATTCGCAGGAATTTCTTCTGAGCAGGTGGACCCGCGCAAATTCAGCGCGCCAATCGATCCCGGATCGGTGCATCAGGGCGCCGCGCTGGAGGTCAAGCCGCTGGAATGGGGCGGGCTGGACGAGAACTGTATAGGCGCCGAACACCCGCGTGTGATCCTGCTGGACCGGGTGACGGACCCGCACAATGTCGGGGCGATTCTGCGATCGGCCGAAGTTCTGGGGGCCAGCGCGGTGATCGGCACACGCCACCATTCCGCGCCCGAAACCGGTGCATTGGCAAAAACCGCCAGCGGTGCGCTGGAGCGCCAGCCCTATCTGCGCGTGCGCAACCTGGCCGACACAATCGTCGAACTGCAGGGGATGGGATTTTATGTGCTGGGGCTGGATGGCGAGGCGGATGTGACCATCGAAGAGGCGCTGGCGGGACGGCGCGACCATCCGGTGGCGCTGGTGCTTGGGGCCGAGGGGCCGGGACTGAGGCAAAAGACCAAGGAAACAGTGGACCGGCTGGTCAAGATTGACGCGGCGGGCGGATTTGGCTCTCTCAACGTCTCGAATGCGGCGGCGATCGCCTTATATGCCTCCAGACATGTCTGACAGGAGGCACCAATTCCGGGACCGGCCAAAATCGCAACTTGTTGCTACTGCGGCACCCGTGCGGCGCTGGTGTTGCGCGGGCGCGAACGCCACGAGTTGAGCTGTGCGAGCTGTGGTGCGCCCCTGCATGCACTAAAGATGCTGCGCAAGGAACACGTGAAGCCAAGCGGCCAGAAGGAACGGGGTTTCATGCCGAATCACATGCGCAAAAAACGAAAAAAGATCGGATCACGACGGCGGAAGATCGCCAAGGTGATGGATGAAGTCTGGGATGTGATCGAAGATATCTTCGATTGACGGGTTTTTTGGAACACAGGCCGATCACATCACCGTCAGATGGGGTTTCGAAACGCATGTGTTTGATGCATTTTATAGTTTGAATATTAAGGCAGAGAATTGATGATTTCGCGACGAGAATTCGTGGTGGGCATGGCAGGAGTTTTTGCAGCCAGAACCGCGTGGGCAGATTCACCCTTGTACTATGCAGACCAAGGAATGGCGGTCAGTGGGTTTGACGCCGTTTCGTATTTCCGGTCGCAAGCTCCGATGAGGGGACAGGCCGATATTTCGGTGATGTGGAAAGGGGCCGAGTGGCGCTTTGCCTCGATGGAGCATCGAGAAATGTTCGAGGCCAACCCGCGCGCTTTTGCGCCGCAATTCGGCGGCTATTGCGCCTATGCGGTGTCGCGTGGGCATCTTTTGGAATCCGATCCCAGAGCCTGGCGTATCGTGGATGACAAGCTGTACCTGATTCATTCGCCGAAAGTGGAAAAGATCTGGGAACAGGATATTGCCGGGAATATCGCGCTGGCAGAACAGAACTGGCCTGCTCTGCTGCAGGGATGAATGGTGATTCTTCGCTGAGTCGGGCTTGTCATCACATTTTTGGGCGCGCCCCTTTTTTTCTCTGAGATAGGACCTAAATGTCACAGTGACCGCGGACTGGAACTGCCGCGGGTCATTTCACTGTCCCTCGTTCCATAACTGGCGCCCAAGGTTAACTTGGGCGCTTTTTTCTTTCTGCGGTGCTGGATAATGTGCCCACATGCCAGAGTATTCCGACGCCTATCTCAAAACGATTCTGCAACGCACCAAGGTCATCGCCGTGGTGGGGGTGTCGATGAATCCGGTGCGGCCCAGTTATTACGTCGCGCGCTATCTTGGGCTGAAAGGATTTCGGGTGATCCCGGTCAATCCGGGCCATGCGGGCGAAAAGCTGTTCGGGCAAACGGTGCGGGGTTCGCTGTCGGATATTACCGAGCCGGTGGACATGGTAGATATCTTTCGCCGCTCCGAAGCTGTGCCGCCCATCGTCGATGAGGCGCTGGATTTCTTTCCGGGGCTAAGAACCATCTGGATGCAGATCGGGGTCGAGAGTGCCGAGGCTGCGGAAAAGGCGCAGGCGCGTGGCATCGACGTGGTGATGAACCGGTGTCCCAAGATCGAGTATCAGCGCCTGTTCGGTGAACTGCGCATGGGCGGCTTTGCCACCGGCATCATCTCATCAAAACTGTAAACGCCGCGTCTATTCGTTGAATTCCTGATCAAGCTTGGCCTGCTTGCGCTGGGTCTTGTCGATCAGCACTTCCATGCGGGGGCGCCAGTCATATCGCGTATCTTCAAGCGTCGGCGCCCAGAACAGAGTGCCGCCGTACCGCCACGGATCCAGTACGACGCCGTCATACATGTCGTCCCCGCGTTTCGAGATGATGGCGGTGCTGTGGTCGATCAGGAACGGGTTTTCCGGGTCGGAAATCGCCCGGTGCAGCGTCAGGGTGCGGAAGTTTTCCTGATTGAGGCGTTTTTCCATGTCTTCGGCCCAATGCCAGCACAGACCGCGCGGGCGCAAGCCGTGGTTGACCTTGGCATTGTGCACCAGAGGCGGGTCGGTGATCTGGTATTCCTCGGCCAGTTGTTTGGGATAGAAATAGGCGATGCGCGCCGCCCGTTCGGCCTCGGCCGGATCGACCTCGGGGCCAAGGCTTTTGAGTTGTCGCGCCAGTTCGTCAACGTCCTGCTGGGTGGCAGAGGGCGCCGGGGCGCAGCCTGCCAGAACAGCCAGAGACAGAGCCGCGAAGATGGACAAAACGCATTTCAGCATTCCCTGTTTCCTCGGGATTTTGTGAGTGTGCAATCGGATCAAGGGTAAACCGGGGTTGGCAAGGTTTCAATTGCCGGGTCGCGCGGCCTTTTCGGCGATGCCGCTGATCCCCTGCCGCCGCGCCAGTTCGTCAAGCACGGCATCCAGCGGCACGTCGCACGCGGCCAGCATGACCAGCAGGTGATAAATAACATCCGCCGCCTCGGCGGTCAGTTTTTCGGCGTCGCCCTTCACGGCCTCGATGATTGCTTCGACGGCTTCTTCGCCGAATTTCTCGGCGCATTTCTCGGGGCCTTTGGCGAGCAGTTTTGCGGTCCAGCTCGACTCGGGGTCGGCTTTCTTGCGGGCGTCGATGGTGGCGGCGAGGTCGTGCAGGATGCTCATGTCAGCCTCATCGGGATACCGGCGGCGGCCATGTGTTGTTTGGCCTCTTGAATGGTGTATTCGCCGAAGTGAAAGATCGAGGCCGCCAACACCGCACTGGCGCCGCCCCTGGTCACGCCTTCGACCAGATGATCCAGATTGCCGACACCGCCCGAGGCGATCACCGGCACGTCGACCGCGTCAGAAATGGCGCGGGTCAGCGGCAGGTTGAAACCCGCCTTGGTGCCGTCGCGATCCATCGAGGTCAGCAGGATCTCGCCCGCGCCCTTGGCGACCACGGTTCGGGCGAACTCTATCGCGTCGATGCCGGTGGGCCTGCGTCCGCCATGGGTAAAGATCTCCCATTTACCGGGGCTGACGGTCTTGGCGTCGATGGCGACCACGATGCACTGGCTGCCGAACTGGTCGGCGGCCTCGGCCACCACGTCGGGGTTGGCCACGGCGGCGGAGTTGAAGCTGACCTTGTCGGCGCCGGCCAGCAGCAGGGCGCGCACGTCGTCCCTGGTGCGCACGCCTCCGCCCACGGTCAGTGGAACAAAGCATTGCTCGGCGGTGCGCTGGACCACGTCGAACATGGTACCGCGGTTTTCGTGAGTGGCGTGGATGTCGAGGAAACAGATCTCGTCGGCCCCGGCGGCGTCATAAGCCTTGGCCGATTCCACCGGATCGCCCGCGTCGCGCAGGCCCACGAAATTCACGCCCTTGACCACGCGGCCATCGGCGACATCGAGACAGGGGATGATACGGGTCTTGAGCATGGGCGATCCTGTTGTTGCCGTTGTCCTAGCGGCAAAGCCCTGCCGATGCCAGAGTTGTGACCGGATGAAACGCCGCAGTCGGGGAGATTTGGGTAGAATGGTCAAAAAAGGGAGATTTGATATGCGCGTTCTTTTCTATGCGACCTTGATGGTGTTTGCGGGTGCGGCTGCGATTGCCGGCGATCTGGTCAAGGTCAAAACCGACAAATCGGTGAGCGAGGCGATGGATGCTCTGGAGGCGGCGGTCGGCAATGCTGGGGCAACGGTTTTCGCCCGTGTCGATCACGCGGCAGGGGCCAGGAAGGTCGATATGGAACTGGGCGAGGCACAGCTTTTGATCTTTGGCAATCCCAAGCTGGGAACCCCGGCGATGCAGGCCGATCCGCGCGCGGGATTGTTCCTGCCGCTCAAGGTGCTGGCCTATTCGGACGCTGACGGGCAGGTCTGGCTGGTTTATGAAGACCCAGCCGAGATGCTGGAGGATCTGGATATTCCCGCCGATGCCCCGGTCGTGGGCAAGATGCAGGGTGCCTTGGGAAAACTGACCGGAGCGGCGGCGAATTAGGTTACTTGAGCACCCGGATCGCTTCGGCAAGATCGAGGGCCCCGTCATAGAGCGCGCGGCCAGAGATCGCGCCGTTCAGCCCGGCGCCGCAATCGCGCAGGGCGATGAGGTCAGCGATAGAACTGACGCCGCCGCTGGCAATCACCGGGATCGACACGGCGCGGGCGAGGGCGGCGGTGGCTTCGATATTGGGACCTTGCATCGCCCCGTCGCGGTTGATGTCGGTATAGATGATGGCGGCGACGCCTGCGTCTTCGAAGCTGCGCGCGAGATCGGTGACCTGTACGTCGGTCTCTTCGGCCCAGCCCTTGGTGGCGACCATGCCATTGCGCGCGTCTATGCCGACGGCGACGTGACCGGGGAAGGCCCTGGCGGCGTCGCGCACCAGGTCGGGGTTTTCAACCGCTACAGTGCCCAGAATGACCCGCGCCAGCCCCTTGTCGAGCCAGGTTTCGATGGTGGCCATGTCACGGATGCCGCCACCCAGCTGCGCGGGTACGTCACAGGCCTTGAGAATCGCCTCGACCGGGGCGGCGTTCACCGGCTCGCCTGCAAATGCGCCGTTCAGATCGACCAGATGCAGCCATTCGCACCCCGCATCGACAAAGGCGCGGGCCTGTGCGGCGGGATCGTCGTTGAACACGGTGGCTTTGTCCATTTCGCCGCGCAGCAGGCGCACGGCCTGACCGTCTTTGAGGTCGATGGCAGGATAGAGGATCATGATCGGGCGGCCTTTTGCTGAAATCTGCGCGGCATATGGCACAGGCCGGGCAGGGGATGCAACGCGACGCCAAGTCAATCTTGCCGGATTGGGGCGGGCAGGCGAGACTGAGGGCAAAACACGGAGGTTTGAATGATGAAATTTGCAATCGCGGCGGCGGGCCTTGCCGTTTTGGCAACCGGCGCATGGGCGGACGACCCGGTAGACGGTCTGTGGAAGACCCAGCCGGGGGATTCCGGCGGGTATCTGCATGTCACGATCGGCCCCTGCGGCAGCGCTGTTTGCGGGACCATCGACAATGCGTTCGATGCCGACGGCAATGAGGAACTGGACTATGAGAATCTGGGCAAACAGATCATCTGGGACATGGTTGCGGATGGCGACGGCAGTTATGGCGGCGGCAAGATCTGGGCGCCGGACCGGGACAAGACGTATAACTCGAAAATGACTCTTGAAGGCAATGACCTGACGGTCAAGGGCTGCGTCGCAGGCGGGCTGATCTGCCGGGGGCAGACCTGGACCAGGATCGAATGATCCTGCTGGCCTGACCTGTGTTCCCTAAGGGGCCCAGGTCAGGAAATTTCTGATCATGCGCAGGCCCACATCCTGACTTTTCTCGGGGTGAAACTGCATGCCCACCATGGTGTCGCGGCCGATCACGGCCGTGACCGGGCCGCCATAGTCGACATGGGCCAGCCGCTGCGCCGGGTCGTCGACGTGGAACTGATAGGAATGCACGAAATAGGTATGATCGCCCGAGGTCACGCCGGCAAAGACCGGGTGGTCGTGCTCGATCACCAGATCGTTCCAGCCCATGTGCGGAACCTTGAGCGACTTGTCGGCGGGCTCGATCCTGACGACATCCCCGGCGACCCATCCCAACCCCGGCGTTTCCTCATATTCGTGGCCCTTGGTCGCCATCAGTTGCATGCCGACGCAGATGCCCAGAAATGGGCGGCCTTTCTTCTCGACCGCTTCGATCATGGCGTCATAGATGCCCTTGTGACCGCGCAACTCGGCGGCGCAGGCGGGAAAGGCGCCGTCGCCGGGCAGCACCAGCCGGTCGGCGCGGGCGACGACTTCGGCTTCGGAGGTCACTACGACCTGACCGCCGCCCATCTCGCGCGCCATGCGCTGAAATGCCTTTTCGGCGGAATGCAGGTTGCCCGACTCGTAGTCGATGATGGCGGTCAGCATCTACAGCGCGCCCTTGGTGGAGGGGATCGCGTCGGCCTTGCGCGGGTCGGTCTCGACGCCCATGCGCAGGGCGCGGGCGACGGCCTTGAAGGCGGCCTCGGCGATGTGGTGGCTGTTCAGCCCGTGCAACTGATCGACGTGCAGCGTGATGCCGCCATGGGTGCTGAGGGCCTGAAAGAATTCGCGCACCAGTTCGGTGTCGAAGCTGCCGATCTTTTGCGTCGGCAGATCGACATTCCAGACCAGAAAGGGCCGCCCCGACAGGTCCAGCGCACAGCGCACCTGCGCGTCGTCCATCGGAAGATGGCATTCGCCATAGCGGCGGATGCCTTTCTTGTCGCCCAAGGCAGCGGTCAGGGCCTGACCCAACGCGATGCCCGTATCTTCGACCGTGTGGTGGTCGTCGATGTGATAGTCACCGCTGGCGCGAATTGTCATGTCGATGAGCGAGTGGCGCGACAGCTGATCCAGCATGTGATCGAAAAAGCCGACGCCGGTCTGGTTGTCATAGGCTCCGGTCCCGTCGAGATTGATCTCGACCGTTATGTCGGTCTCGGCGGTCTTCCGGCTGATCGTGGCGCGACGCATGGGCGTATTCCTTTTGCTACCGCGCGCTTATAGGCGGGACACCGGTTCGATTTCCAGCCCGCATCGACCGGGCGCGGCGATGTGTTGCGCGAAAAACAGGGGATTGCACCCGGTTCGCCCCCATGCCAGCCTGTTGCAAAATCAAGAAATAGGCCCTGCCATGACCACCTGTGTTTTCATCCAGATCCGCTGCAAGCCCGGAACCACCTATAAAGTGGCCGAAGACATCGCCCTGCGCGAGATTCACTCCGAGCTTTATTCCACCAGTGGCGAATACGATCTTCTGATGAAGCTTTATATCCCGGAAGGTCAGGATGTGGGTCATTACATCAACGAACACCTGCTGGTGATTCCGGGCATCGAACGGTCGTTGACGACGATGACCTTCAAGGCGTTCTGAACCCGGTTCGGCTGGCGGTTCAACGGCTTTTGGTCGCGGAAAACAGCGCCTCGCCACCAAGGCGGCGAGGCGGGTGCCGCAATCCCAATCAGGGGATCGTGGCGCTCAGGCGGCAAGCAACCCTTTGTCCTTCAATTCGGCATAAGCGGCATCAACGGCCGTTTTGAGGCGGCGCAGCATCTCGTCCACTTCGGTCCTGGTGATGATCAATGGCGGGCAGAGGGCGGCGGCATTGCCTGCAACGGCGCGGATCAGCAAACCGTTTTCCTGCGCCAGCCGCTGCACGGTGGCCCCGCCTGCGCCCTTGTCTATGGTTGCGCCGGTGGTCTTGTTCGACACCAGTTCCAGCGCCGCGATCAACCCCTTGCCGCGCACTTCGCCCACCAGCGGGTGATCGGTGAAGATCGCGCGCAACTGGTCCTGCAAGTAAGCGCCCACGTCGGCGGCATGGTCGAAGATCTTGTCGCGCTCGTAGATTTCGAGTGTCTTGAGCGCCGCCGCGCAGGCCACCGGATGCCCGGAATAGGTATAGCCATGGCCGAACACGCCGACCGCCGCCGAAGGTGCCACCATCTTTTCGTACATCCAGCCCGGAATGACCGACGCGGAGATCGGGAAATAGGCCGAGCTGAGCTGCTTGGCAAAGGTCATCAGGTCGGGTTTGATCCCCATGGTGGTGCAGCCGAAATCGGCGCCCGTGCGGCCAAAGCCGCAAATGACCTCGTCGGCCCAGATCAGAATGCCGTGCTTGCGCAGCAGCGCCTGAAGCTTTTCGTAATAGCCTTCGGGCGGCACGATCACACCCGAGGCGCCGGTGATCGGTTCGACAATCATTGCCGCGATGGTGTCGGCGCCTTCGGCCAGGATCTGTTGTTCCAGGTTGTCGATGATACGGTCGACGAACTGCGCCTCGGTCTCGTTGCCCTGACGCCCGGTGTAATAATGCGGCGCGTCCGAGCGCAGGATGTGCAGCGCCTCGACGGGAGCGTCGAAATGCGCAAGGTTGGCGGGCAGCGACGTCATCGAACCGGCGGCGACGGTAACCCCGTGATAGCCGCGCTCACGTGTGATGATCTTGCGCTTTTCCGGCTTGCCGATGGCGTTGAAGTAATAGCGCAGCATCTTGTAGTGGGTGTCGTTGGCGTCCGAGCCGGAATTGCCGAAAAAGAAATAGGCATCCTCGACCGGCACCATCGCCTTGAGCTTTTCGGCAAGCTGCATGACCGGTTCATGGGTCTTGCCGCCAAAGGTGTGGGAAAAGGGCAGCCGGTTCAGCTGATCGGTGATTGCCTGGATCACCTCGGCATTGTCATAGCCCAGCGAGGTGCACCACAGACCGGCCAGGCCCTCGATATACTCCTTGCCGGCGGTGTCGTAGACATAGATGCCCTTGCCGCGATCCAGCACCAGCTGTTCGGTGGCGGCAAGGTTTGTGGTGGGATAAATGACAGGGGCCATGGCGAGATACCTTTGGTTTGCCGCGTGGCGGCGATTCAGCTGCGCCAAGCTTTGCCTTGTCTGGCGGCCCGCGTCAAAATTTTTGATCAAATTTCCGCCGCGACAGAATTGCCCGCCAAAACGCAAAAAGCCGCCCCGTGGGCGGCCTCTTTGCGTATCTGGAGCGGGCGAGGCGATTCGAACGCCCGACCCTAACCTTGGCAAGGTTATGCTCTACCCCTGAGCTACGCCCGCAATCAGATACTCTCGGTTCCTCGTTGGAGCGGGCGAGGCGATTCGAACGCCCGACCCTAACCTTGGCAAGGTTATGCTCTACCCCTGAGCTACGCCCGCCCCGTTGAGTGAGGCGTGAAGTATAAATTCTGACCGGAAGCTGCAAGAGGAAAAACGCATATGACAGAAAAAAAGTGTCGGACAGGAGAGAGACATGCGGGTTACCCGGAGGAGCGGCCGGGCCGCACCGAATGGCAGGTTCCGACGAAGGATGAAGGGCTTACCGGATAACCAGCGGGAGCAAAGTGAAGCATCCAATGCCGCGTAACAAGGACCGATACTTGGGAGGATGGAGGCGAGTACCGGAATCGAACCGGTGTACACGGATTTGCAATCCGCTGCGTCACCACTCCGCCAACTCGCCTTTGTAAGTGTTTTCAAACACTTGTAGTGGTGTGCTCGGCGTTCTAGCAGCTTTCAGCGAGGACGTCCAGTGGGACGAGAAGCGAAAGTGGCGGTTGCGTTGAAAATTCTTTGGGATGCACGGGGCGGGACAAATCGCCGGAATGAGGCGCGTGCGGCCAAAGGGACATTGCCGCAACCCGCGGGATGTGGCAAAAGCCCGTAAGCCAAAGGAAATTACGAGCAATCAGATGACCAACTTCGCAGACCGCCGCCGCACCATGGTCGACACTCAGGTCCGGCCTTCCGACGTGACCAAGTTTCCCATCATCGACGCGATGCTGAGGGTCGAGCGGGAAAAGTTTGTGCCGGATGCACAGCGCGAGGCGGCCTATGCCGGAGATCTGATCGACCTGGGGGGCGGGCGACACCTGCTTGAGCCACGCACCCTGGCGAAGATGTTGGATTTTCTGAATATTTCGAAAGACGAAGCCGTTCTCGATATTGCTCCGGGGCTGGGATATTCGACGGCGGTGGCCGCGCGTATGGCGCAGCTGGTCGTTGCGGTCGAAGAGGACGGGCTGGCCGAAGAGGCGCAGTCGGCGCTGGTCGAAGCCGGGGCCGACAATGCGGTCGTGCATCAGGGTCCGTTGGTCGAGGGTGCCGCCGAACACGGCCCGTATGACGTGATCATGGTTCAGGGCGGTGTCGAAGACGTCCCGGAAGCGCTGTTGGATCAGCTGAAGGACCACGGGCGCATTGCCTGCGTGTTCATGGATGGCAATCTGGGGACCGTGCGCGTTGGACACAAGGTGAATGGCCGGGTCAACTGGCGAAATGCCTTCAATGCAAGCGCGCCGGTGCTGGCTGGTTTCGAGAAAGAAAGGGCATTTGTGCTATAGTCTCGAAATTTGATTTCAGCTCCTTCTTGCAACCACGTGGAATCACGCCCAAACTGGCGCAGAGGCAAGGCTGATTTACAAATAAGGGGCACTAGAATGCACAGAGCGACAGGGCGCAAGCTTGCAAAAGCGCTTGTTCTGACGATGGGCGTTTCGATTGCGGCTATTTCGCCGCGCGCGGGTATCGCGGATAACCTTACTGACGCGATGATCGGGGCATATAACACCAGCGGTCTGCTGGAGCAGAACCGCGCATTGTTGCGCGTCGCCGATGAAGATGTGGCGATTGCGCTTTCCGCACTGCGGCCAATCATCGACTGGACGGCGCGGATCAGGAGCACCACCAATCAGAACCAGACCAACGGTGTGTCGGCAAGCAACGATCGGAATGATTTTTTCACCGGATTGGAGTTGCGGCAGCTGGTCTATGATGGCGGGGCCTCGGTTCTGAACAAGCAATCCGCGCAGGAAACGGTTCTTGCCACGCGGCAAAGCCTTGTCGGTATCGAACAGGGTGTACTGCTCAGTGCTGTCAGGGCATATCTTGACGTATTGCTCCGGGAAGAGACGGTTGCCATCCGGCAGAACAACGTTCGGCTGCTGGGTGAAGAATTGCGGGCGTCCCAGGACCGGTTCGAGGTCGGCGAAGTCACGCGGACCGATGTGGCGCTTTCCGAATCCCGCCTGGCGAACGCGCGGGCAAACCTTGCCGACGCCGAAGGCGCGTTGACGACTGCGCGTGCCGAATATGTTAACGTTGTTGGCAAGGAGCCGGGGCGCACGGCGGGTCAGCCCCCGCTTGCCAGGCTCCCGAGTTCACTGAGCAGTGCGACCAATCTGGCGGCGCGGAACCACCCGGCCATTCTGTCAGCGCAGCATCAGGTGCGGGCGTTGGATCTTGCGGTGCAAGAGCAACGTGCAGGTTTGGGGCCAACCGTCAATTTTGAGGCTGACGCAGGCATCGTCGAGAATTTCGGCGACGATGATTACAGCGGCGATGCCGTTGTTCGGTTTCAGTTCCGGCAAAGGATCTATGCGGGCGGTCGGATTGCCGCCAACGTTCGCCGGGCCATGGCACAGCGCGATGCATCGCGTGCGAACCTGTTGAATGTGCAGAAAGACGTTACGCAGGATGTCAGCGACGCATATGCCCGGTATCAGACTGCGGGCGCCAGCCTTACTGCATCGAACGAACGCGTTCGCGCTGCACAGGTCGCTTTTGACGGAATTCGCGAAGAGGCGACACTTGGTGCGCGCACAACTCTGGACGTTCTGACTGCTGAACAGGATTTGCTGGATGCGCAACTGGCGCAAGTTGCGGCGCGAACTGAAAGGGCGGGGGCGTCATACCAGTTGTTGCAAGCCCAAGGCCTGCTCACTGCCGAGCAATTGGGGCTGGCTGTTCAGATCTATGATCCAACGCTATATTATAACCTCGTCAAGAAAGCTCCTGCGCAGATCAGCAAGCAGAGCCGGGACTTGGATCGCGTCCTGAACGCGCTTGGAAGGAAATAGGCGTGGGCGCATCCGTTGTGGCGCGACCGCAAGTTCGCTAAACTCAACCCATAGGGTAGGAGTGTTGTCAGAGAATGTCGGATCCCGTGACAAAAGCCGAAGCTGAGGACGTTCTGTCGTCGATCCGCCGTCTTGTTCGTGAGCAGGACGAGGACCAGAACGTGCCTGCGCAGAAGGCGCGCAGAAAGCCCGGACGGCTTTTGCTGACGCCAGCATTGCGTATTGCCGACACCTCTGAAGGCAGGAAAATCGCCCGTGCACCTCTGGTGTTGGGGCGAGCGCAGCAGGTTGCGGATTCGGCCGACCATGCGGCAACCCGGCAGCACGACACCGGTTCCGGAAATTCGGCGCATCAATCGTTTGAAAGCCGTTCGCAGCCTGAACCTTCGCCTGTAGCGGCAACTCCTGAGGAAAAAGCAATCGGGAAGCCAGGCTTTGACGATGGGGTGATACGGGTGGAACCGGCGATCAGCCTCAGCGCCAAGATCGAGGCGCTGGAGGCCGCAATTGCGCAGACCGACGACCAGTGGGAGCCTGACGGAGAAGGCACGGACGCTTATGCCGGAACCCGGACCGGGACGATGGAGTGGGACGAGGACGATCGCCTGTCTCTGAGCGAAAGTGGCAGTGTCGAGGAACCGCCAGAGCCAGCCAGACCCGTCCCCTATGTTCTGGAGAATGAGCCCGTGACTGACGAGGAGTATCGACCTGCCGCCAAAGTCGCCGACGGCGCTCTGGATGACGATTTCTATGACTATGATGACGAAGACATGCTGGATGCGGACTATGCGCAGGCGGCAGAGGCCGTGATCGACGAAGAAGCCTTGCGTCAGCTAGTGGTGGATATTGTCCGCGAAGAGCTTCAGGGTCCGCTGGGCGAGCGGATTACACGCAACGTGCGCAAGCTGGTGCGCAGGGAAATACACAGGGCTCTGGATTCCCAGGATCTGGAGTAGCACTCTTTACCTGCGTTTGGGTTCTTCGGCCAGATTCAGCAATTGATCAAGGTCCATGTGCCGCTCCAGATGGTCGGCGAGCATTTCCAGCGTTTCCTCGACACCGTCTTCGTAACCGTTTTGCGACTGCACGCCCAAACCGGCCAGAAAGCTGGCGCGGAACGGATCGGATGAAAACAGGCCGTGCAGATAGCTGCCGCGTATGCGCCCGTCGGGGTTGGTGGCGCCTTCGGGACGGCCATTGATGTCCAACCATGCGCGGGCGCAGTCGGGGCCTTGGGTGCGCCCGATGTGGATCTCGTATCCGTTGACGGGTTCGCGGTGTGGCAGGGCCACTGCCTCGGTCAATGTCACTTGCTTGTCTCCGACCATTACGGTGTGGACATCCAGCAAGCCCAGCCCCTCGACCCGGCCTTTGAACCCTTCGATGCCGTCGGGGTCGTCGATGCTTTTGCCCAGCATCTGATATCCGCCGCAAAGTCCCAGAACGTGACCGCCGCGCCGCACGTGGGCATAAAGGTCGATATCCCAGCCTTGCGTCCGGAAATAGGCCAGATCCCCGATGGTCGACTTGCTGCCAGGCAGCAGTACCAGATCGGCATCGCCGGGCAGGGGGCGTCCGGCGGGAATGATTTCGACGCTGACATCCGGTTCCGCCGACAACGGGTCGAGATCGTCGAAATTCGCCATCCGTTCAAGCTGTGGCACCACGATTTTGCAGGTACCACCGGTGTGAGAGCGGATATCCATCATGTCCTCGGCGGGCAGTTTCCAGGCATCGTTGAACCACGGAACAACCCCCAGACAGGGCCAGCCGGTGCGGTTGGCGATGTCATCGCGGCCCTCGTCAAAGAGCGACACATCGCCCTTGAAACGGTTGATGGCAAACCCCCGGATCATCGACAGATCTTCGGGGGTCAGAACTGCCTGAGTGCCGACGATCTGTGCGATGACGCCGCCTCGATGGATGTCACCGACCAGCACCACGGGCACGCCTGCGGCGCAGGCAAACCCCATGTTGGCGATGTCGCCTTTGCGCAGGTTGGTTTCGGCAGGACTGCCTGCGCCTTCGATCAGCACGAGATCAGCGTCGGAACATAGCCGATCGAAGCTTTCCAATGCGGCGCCGAGAAGTTTAGATTTATCTTTGCGGTAATCACCTGCCTTCATCGTTCCGGCACGTCTGCCATGAACGATGATTTGCGCCCCGGTGTCAGTTTCGGGTTTCAGCAGGATTGGATTCATATCCGTATGTGTGGCGCGTTTGGCTGCTCGTGCTTGCAATGCTTGCGCGCGCCCGATCTCGCCACCGTTTGCAGTGACAGCGGCGTTGTTGGACATGTTCTGCGGCTTGAACGGAGCCACCCTGAGACCGCGCCGGGTAAAGGCGCGGGCCAGTCCAGCCACGAGCATCGATTTTCCGACATTACTGCCGGTGCCCTGAATCATGATGGCGCGAACCATGCGGTGCCTCCTTCTTGCGACAGCACATCACCCGAAATTGTGGCCGGGGAAAAGGCCCGGACAGCACTTAAATGGCGGCAAAACCGACATATCGGGACATGACGCAGGAAACTGCGGCGACAAAAAAAGCGCGCCGCCAACCGGGCGCGCTTTTGAATGGGCGAATTCAGTTTTACGCCGCTTCGGCCTGCATAGCTGCGTTTCGACGTTCGCTTTCCTCGCGCGACAACGCAACCGATGTGCGGATGCCGCGGCCTACGAATTCCATCAGGCCGCTTACAACGCGTTCGTTCGGGTCGATCCCGGCACAGGTCAGCACTTCGCGCCCGTCGCGTGAACGGGCCCAGCGGGCGATCTGTTCCGGGCCATTGCCATATTTCTTGTCGTCGGCGATGGCATCATCCAGTGCGGCCAGTACGACAGCCGCAAACAATTTCCGAGCACGGTTGCCCTGCTCGTTGTTAAAGGCGGTGCCGTCAACGAAATCTCTCATCTCGTCTTCCTTGTTGTTCTTGCTCTTGCAATTTTCGGCGTGGCGTTCCTTATGACCGATGAAGCGTGATTCGGATACACCTAATATGCATAGTTGCGTTGCGTAAACTGCATGGCTCGCTGCAACTGCAGCACTAGGTGTCGTTGTCTTGCCAGGTCCGGTCCCGCCAGATATAGGGTCGCCGAACGGCGCATCAACCATGTGTGAAGGAAATATGTAATGCCCAAGATCAATGGGAACGAAATCCGCCCCGGCAACGTGCTGGAGCATAACGGCGGACTTTGGGCCGCGGTCAAGGTGGATCATGTGAAGCCGGGCAAGGGCGGGGCCTTTGCCCAGGTCGAGATGCGCAACCTGCGCAACGGTTCGAAACTGAACGAGCGCTTTCGGTCGGCGGACAAGGTCGAGCGGGTCCGGCTGGAGCAGAAAGATCAGCAATTTCTGTATGAAAGCGATGGGATGCTGGTGTTCATGGATGCCGAAACCTATGAACAGATCGAATTGCCTGCGGATCTACTGGGCGAGCGCCGCCCTTTCCTGCAGGACGGCATGACCATCGTCGTCGAGTTTTATGAAAGCGAAGCGCTGAACGCCACGCTGCCGCAGAAAGTCACCTGCAAGATCGTGGAAACCGAGCCGGTGGTCAAAGGACAGACGGCGGCGAATTCGTTCAAGCCGGCGATCCTCGACAACGGCGTCAAGGTGATGGTGCCGCCGTTTGTCGGGCAGGACGAAATGATCGTCGTGAATACCGAGACCATGGAATATTCCGAGCGCGCATAACGTAACGTCATGTGATCCGGGATTTTTGAGTGCCCGCCAAAGCTGAATGTGGCGGGCATTTTTTATCGCCGTACGGCCTGACCTTCGAAGATTTCCAGAATCAGTTCATACTTGATCCGGTTGGCGCTGACCTGACGATAAAAGGCGATCAGGAATGCGGTCGGGCCCTGAATACGCGTCAGACCGCTTGTTGCGGCAACAACCGTGCCGACGTCGGTCTTGCCATTCAGCACCAGCCATCCGCCAAGCATCAGAACCCCCACCGTTCCGGCACCATTGATGGTACTGAGCAGGAATTTGGCCGACAGCTTCCACAGGAACATCTGGCGGCGCGTATCATAAATCGCGTCAAAACGGTCGGTGACCGCCTGAACTGCATCCTCGATATCCCGCGCCGTCAATTGATCGGTCGCCGCCCGCAGGATGCGGACACGCTCGGCGACAAATTTGTTGACCTTGCGCTGCGAAATCAGAACGATCACGACCTGCGGAAGGATCATCGACAGGGCGATCAGGCCCAAGCCGGGTTGAGTTGACGAGATATAGCCGATCACACTGATCAGCGTACCGACCTGTACGACCGGGTCTGAAAACGCGCCGCCTGCAAACTTGCCCAGTTCTTCGGCCTCTGCCGAGATTGCGGTGGCCAGAGTGCCCTTGCGCACCTGTTGATCCTGTTCTTCCACTTCGGACGCGCGCCCAAGCAGCCTTTGTCGGATCAGGCGAATGATGTCTTCGCCCAATATGCCGGATCGAAATCCCATCAACCATTTCAGAACAAGGCTCACAAGGATGACCCCCATCATCCCCAGGCCGAGCAGGACAAGCTGTTCCTTGTCGATCTGGCCCGAGGTCAGGTGGTTGACAATGTCGCGCTGAAATTCGAGCGGCACCGCCGCCAGCGCGGCAATCGCGATGGACAGGATAATCAACACGATCTGGCGGCCTGAACTGACGCGCCAGATGGCGGAGTAGAGTTGAAACATGAGTGCGCCCCTATCCGGTTTGTAAACGGAGTTTGGCGCGGGAGGAGGTGGAGTTCAAACCGAGTTTTGCGATGTGTTCTGGCGCGGTGTTCAGGCGGGCAGGCGGACTTGAGCGGTGCCGGCAATCATTTCACCCTGCGCCCGGTTCAGGCGCAGGTAGGCAATGGCCTTGCTGCCGGCGCGGGTAAACAACGTGCCGACCGATTTCCCGTCGGCGGTGATGTCAGTCCCAACCGGCGCGTCACCATCGATTTCGACGATTTTCAACCCTTTGCGCAACTCGGTCTTGTGCTTCATGCGTGCAGTGACTTCCTGGCCGACATAACAGCCCTTTTTGAAATCCACGCCGTTCAGAAATTCGAAACCCGCTTCTAGAATATAACAGTCAGGGGTCAGTTCGATGCCGGTTTCGGGAATGCAATGTGCTACCCGGATCGAGTTCCAATCGGTGCCGTCGTCGCCTTCCGGCATGTTTGTATAGGCGCGCCAGCCCATGTCCGGGTGGCGGGGGTCTGTCAGGGCTCCGGTGGGTTTTGTACCTGTGCCGCGTTGCAGGTGCAGGCCGCTGTCGGCGATTGTCACATCGGCGCGCAGCTTGTACATGCTGAGCCGTTTGATCAGGCCGTCGGCTAGTTCCTCGGCCACGTCCAGCAGGATGCCGTCACCGTCGCGGGCCAGAAAGAAATCGGCCAGATACTTGCCCTGAGGGGTCAGCAGGGCGGCATAGACCAGGCCATCCTTCAGCCGCGCGATATCATTGGTGATCAGGCCCTGCAGAAAGGATTCGATATCTTTTCCGGTGAGGCGCAGGATTCGGCGGGTGGGCATGGTGCAAGTCCTCGTCAATCGTCTGGGCCGTTGATATAGGAGAACCCGTGACCATGACCAGAGGTGACGGACGTGCCAGCCCCGATCAGCATCGTGATCCCGACTCTGAACGCGGCGGCCAGCCTGCCGGATACGTTGGCGGCGTTGTTCGAAGGGTTGCAGGCCGGGTTGATCCGCGAACTGATCGTCAGCGACGGAGGCTCGGAAGATGCCACGCTGCAGATCGCCGAAGCGGCCGGAGCGGTGATCGTAACCGGGCCGCCGTCGCGCGGTGGCCAGCTGCGGCGCGGGTGTGACATGGCGCAGGGGGACCGGCTGTTGGTGCTGCATGCCGATACGGTTCTGGAACCGGGGTGGAGCGAGGCCGTGGCCGCACATATGCACATGTCGCGGGCGCCTGCGACATTCTTTTTATCATTTCATGCCAAAGGGTTACGCCCGAATTGGGTGGCCGGATGGGCCAACCTGCGCAGCCGCGTTTTCGGGTTGCCCTATGGTGATCAGGGCCTGCTGGTGACGCGCGTGGACTACACCAAGGCGGGCGGGTTTCCCGACCAGCCGCTGATGGAGGATGTGGCGATGATCCGGGCCTTGCCGCGTGTCAGAATGCTGCCGGTGCGGGCGACGACCAGTGCGGAAAAGTACCAGCGGGCCGGATGGTTCCGGCGGGGCGCGCGCAACCTGTGGACGTTCACGCGCTATTGTCTGGGGGCGGATCCTGAACGGCTGGCGCGGGAGTATCGGCGCTGAGACTGCGGCGCAGTTCGACCAGCGATTTGCCAAGTCGAAACGGTGCGGCGAAGCTGACGAGGCAGAGCGCGACGATCTGCAGGATCAGGATATGGGCGTTGTCCTGCAGGTATTGCCATTCGTCCCGCAGCTTGCCGACCTGTTCGATCAGGTCGTCATAACTTTGTGCCAGTATCGTGTAATCCCCTGCAATTGCAGGGACTTTTCGGCGCAGATTGTCAATCGCCGTCTGGGTCGGTTCGTCCAGTGTGGTGAAGACGAGAAACTGATCGATGTTGAACGCATCGGCCTGCGCCACCATGTCGTGCATCTCGTCCATCTCATCCTTGGCCTTGCCGCCAAAGAGGAAATGCAGACCCTGCAGGGGGGCGACCTCGTTGGTGACTTCGATGAACAGGGGCAGTTCGGCATTGCTGGCGGTGGAGGCCGAGAGGAACTCGACCTTGTCGCATAATGTAGCAATATCAACATCATAGGCCGGATCGCAAAAGCGCAGCCGGAACCGGGCGGCGTCGCGGTCAAAGGCTTGCGTGGCGGCAAAGGCCACGTCGATCTGACGGTCCAGGCGCGAGCTGTCGGTGGTATAAAGCCCTGCCAGAACAGCAACCAGGGCACCGATGCCGCCCAGAACGACCCAGACCAGATCGGCCAGTTTCCACGCCCTGTGACCGGCGGGTTTGCGAAAGAAGAACGCGGTGCCGACCGATCCGATCAGAAAGAACAGGATCAGCAGGGGCAACTGGTTGTCGGTTATGAACATAATGCGGCGGAGTTTACGACCTGCGCGGGTTTTCGCAACGGTCCTCACGAAGATGTAGGAGCGGCGCGAATTGAGCGAATTGTACAGGTTTTCAGGGGGGTGTTGTGCGAAATGTACAGGTTATTTCGGTGATCTCCGGGCGGACCCAAGCCCGGCCCGGAGGGGGTGCCAGCAGACGGGCACCGGCATTCGGCGCTTGATCAGGGCAGGCGGTTGAAACACCGTTCCGCCCGTTGGGCCGGGCTTTCCGGGCTGGCAGGAACGGGAACATCGCTCAGTCTGAAGCGGTTGATTTCTTCGGGCGACATCCAGTGGACATTGTCGGGTCCCGCCACTGTCAGAGTGTACCAGTAGAACGATTCAGGAATGCCGATCTTGCGATAGAAGTTCAGATAGAGCTGATGTTCGGGGGCGTCGCGTGGCAGGTCCGCGCCGGTGTCGACAGCCAGGCCAAAAAAACCCGCAGCCCAGGAGTGCACCCCGACACAGGCGCCGGATTCGATCACCCGGTGTCGGCCCATCAGCGCCATGTCGGTGCCGCCCGAGGCGACCAGACCATTCGCCGGTACCACCGTCTTGAAGCCCTCGGACCGGACGTAGCTGGTGAGCTGATTCAGCGAGTTCTCGTCATCGGCCGACCCGGGAACAAAAAGCAGCGATATGGTATCTGCCTGCGGGCTGCCCGCGCGGGCCTGACGCAGGCTGTCAACGGTGGTGTCGTCAATGACCCCGGTCATGACAAGCTGATGGTCGCGGGCGGTGAATTCGGTTTGCGGATATCCGCAACCGGCAAGAAGCAGGCTGGCCGCGGCCAGCGCCGGTTTGATGTATCTCAGGTTGATCATGCACAGCCTTTCTCGGCCTGAACCCGTCGGAGGATATCCAGACGCTCTTCGATCTCGTCGACCGTTATGGCGTCGATATCGCTGTCGAGAAGAATATCGTCGTCGCCTGTCAGGATCGCGGCGGTTGTGCTGATCGCCAGATCCGTTTCTGCGCCGCGCAGCTGGGATTGCAGAACCGCGCGTTCCTGCCCGAGCGATATACAGTCTCGTGCCCGGTAGTCGGCGGCGATTTCTTCGGGGGTGGTGCAGGCTGCGAGACCGGCAAGGGCCAGCCCGATCAAAATGTGTTTGTTTTTCATTGTCCTGAGTGTCGTTGATGAAAATGTATCATGCCCGGATGGGCCAACCCGTCATTATCCCTGCAGGGCGGGATGTCACGCGCGATTGGGGTCAAAATCCATCTCGTCGGATAACGTTTTCGGGAGGCTGCGCCGTCAGCCGGACGGGGAATGGCGGATCGCGGCGGCGGGTTTCAACGCGTGAGTATAGTTGGATTGCGGCGCGCGGGCAGGAGGGGTGTTTGCATCCATTTTCGGATCGTGAGGTGATTGAGGGGATGGGGCATCCATCCTATAGCTTGCTTCGGTTTCTCTGGTGACACGGTTTCCGAATTGGCAGCGCCCTTAGCCGTCAATTTTCGGAAGTCTTCTTGTTTTCTGTAACCTCGGCAATGCTTGTTCTCTTGGAACAAGTTCAAAGCGAACTTTCAGAGCCCCGGTATTCTCGACAAAGTAAATCTGATTGGGTTGTATGTTTACGCTAATTTTAATGTCAGGCTCCAATCCCAGCAGTACCGGCAGCAGCTCTCCTATTCTTGCTTTTTTGACACCAACAATTTGAGTTTTCCCCGGGTCGGCAACGTGGATGTAATGCGTGTTTCGTCGCAACTTGGTGACCAATTCTCCGTCAATATAAATTCCATATATGCTTTTTCCATAAGTCTTTGGTTTATATATGTAAACAAGGCCTTTGCCGCTTGGGGGATGGGAAATGGAGGTGAATTCTTCACTTTCTGCCGCTGAGGCGAGAAACAAAGCCATAGTGGCGAATACCAATGCTATTATTGGAGCAGGCGCGAATCTGCGGTCGGTTGCCATTTTTCCCCCTTTGCAGTGCTCTGATCCCCAACCAAAAAATCTGCTGAGTTTTGGAAACATCCGAATTTGATCACGACGACGGGAATGTGACGTCTTCGGAAAAAATGTGGCACTGGTGATGCAGTATCCGACCGCACCTTGGGGATTGTCAACGTTGTGGGGGGTAGGATGGGTGCCTACACCCATCTTTCGATAGCGAGGTGATTGAGGTGATGGGCGTGAGTACTCATCCTACTCTTGCCGTTAGAGCATTTTTCGAAATATCCGATATTCCTCTTCACTTTTTAGATAGATCTTCAAGAAAAAGTCTTTTTCGAGCGCGAAATTCGAAAGGCCAATATCTTTCCTCATTTCCCTCTGTAGTTTCTCTATGATCATCATATTTTCTTTCGGATTGGGGTGTTTCCCGATTGATCCCATCGCCTTAATCACTCCGGGTGATGCCCAAAGGATGGCCTGCGTACGTATCTTTACTAATTCGAGTGCTAAGTTCTTTTGAATTTTTTGTTCATCATCGTTCTCTGAAGTTGATAAATCAGGATTATTCGAAATCATTAGTTTTTCGATCAATTCGAGAAATTGGAGGTAGATTTTAATCTTTCGTTCGCGGTGAGCTGCTTCAATTTCTCTTTTCCGAGCAATATTTTGCGAGTAAAGAGTTACTACGAGGCCTAGAAACGCAGTGAATAGTGTTACTGATAGTGGGACATATATCGTAGGTTCAAGCGTCTTCGCACCCTGAAAGACCGCCTGCGCAATTACAACTAATTGATAAATAATATACCCGGCTAGCGCCAATATGGCAAAAATCAATACTGCAACAATAATCTGTCCCAGAGTTTTCATTTTTGATTAAATACCCTCAAACATCCAATTCCTCCACGAACCGGGCGTTCTCCTGGATGTACTGGAACCGCAGTTCGGGTTTTTTGCCCATCAGGCGTTCGACCAGGTCGCCGGTTTCGCCGGGTTCGTCCTCGTCGATGGTGACCCGGATCAGTTTGCGCGATTTCGGGTCCATCGTGGTCTCTTTGAGGTCCTTGGCGTCCATCTCGCCCAGACCCTTGAAGCGGCTGACGTCGATCTTGCCCCTGCCGCCCAGACCTTTTTCCAGCCATGCGTCGCGTTCGGGTTCGTCCAGGCAATAGACCCGGTGGGCGCCTTGCGTCAGGCGGTAGAGCGGCGGGCAGGCGAGGTAGAGGTGGCCCGCGTCGATCATCGGGCGCATCTGGGTGAAGAAGAAGGTCATCAGGAGCGCGGCGATATGCGCGCCGTCGACATCGGCGTCGGTCATGATGATGATCTTGTCATAACGCAGGTCGTCGATGTTGAACTTGCTGCCAAGCCCGACGCCCAGCGCCTGTGTCAGGTCGCTGATTTCGGCATTGGTGCCCAGTTTCGAGGAGGCCGCGCCCAACACGTTGAGGATCTTGCCGCGCAGGGGTAGCAGGGCCTGGGTTTTGCGGTCGCGGGCCATCTTGGCCGAGCCGCCCGCCGAATCGCCCTCGACGATGAACAGCTCGGTGCCGTCGCGGCTGGTGGCGGAGCAATCGACCAGCTTGCCGGGCAGGCGCAGTTTCTTGGTGGCCGACTTGCGGGCGGTTTCCTTTTCCTGACGGCGGCGCAGGCGTTCCTCGGCGCGCAGGATCAGGAAGTCGAGGATGGCGCCGGCGGATTTGGTGTCGGCGGCGAGCCAGTTGTCGAAATGGTCGCGGACCGAGTTTTCGACCAGCCGCTGTGCCTCGACCGTGGCGAGGCGGTCCTTGGTCTGGCCGACGAATTCGGGTTCGCGGATGAAACACGAGACCAGCGCGCAGCCGCCGGTGGTCAGGTCATCGCGGGTGATCTGGCCCGCTTTCTTGTTGTTGATCAGCTCGCCATAGGCCTTGATGCCCTTGACGATCGCGGCCCAGAAGCCGGATTCGTGGGTGCCGCCCTCGGGGGTGGGGACGGTGTTGCAGTAGGACTGAATGAAGCCGTCGCGCGAGGGCGTCCAGTTGATCGCCCATTCGACCTTGCCGGGGGTGCCGAATTTCTCGTTGAAATCGACGGTGCCGGCAAAGGGCTGATCGGCATAGGTGGAGGAACCGTTCATCGTCTCCTTGAGGTAATCGCTGAGGCCGCCGGGGAAGTGGAACGTGGCTTCGAGCGGGGTTTCGCCGTCGTCGATGGCGGATTTCCAGCGAATTTCGACGCCCGAGAAGAGATAGGCCTTGGAGCGGATCGACTTGAACAGGCGGGCCGGTTTGAAGCGGTGGTGGCCAAAGATTTCCTCGTCGGCATGGAAGGTGACGGTGGTGCCGCGCCGGTTGGGGGCGGCGCCGATCTTTTCCACCGGGCCGAGCGGCAGGCCGCGCGAGAATCGCTGTTCGTAAAGTTGCTTGTCGCGGGCCACCTGCACGACCATGGAATCGGAGAGCGCGTTGACCACGGATGCGCCGACGCCATGCAGGCCGCCCGAGGTCTGGTAGGCCTTGCCCGAGAACTTGCCGCCCGCGTGCAGGGTGCACAGGATCACTTCGAGCGCGGATTTGCCGGGGAACTTGGGGTGCGGGTCGATGGGGATGCCGCGGCCGTTGTCGCGCACGGTGAGCGCGAAATCGGCGTGCAGTTCGACCTCGATCCGGTTGGCGTGGCCGGCCACGGCCTCGTCCATCGAGTTGTCGAGGATCTCGGCCAGCATGTGATGCAGCGCGCGCTCGTCGGTGCCGCCGATATACATGCCGGGGCGTTTGCGGACGGGTTCCAGACCTTCGAGCACCTCGATGGAGGAGGCGTCGTAAGTGGTGGAGGCGGGTGCGCTCAACAGATCTTCGGGCATGGGGCTGCTCTTGTTATCAGGTTTGGCCCATTATGGCAGGTGATGTGGTCGGTTGGAAGAGGGGCGCGAGGTGTTGTGGGCAATTGGCCCGATTTGCGCGGTGCGACCTGTGCCGGTCCGGCTGCTGGCAATCGGAATTTGCCAAATGAATTGCGCACCCTAGAGTAGTTTCAAAGTGATACAAGGATTTGACATCCGGCTGCAGTCATGTGGCCGAAACCGGAAAGGGAATTGGTGGAATGAATTTTCAACTGATTGCAGCGGCCTGCATCGCGGTTTGTGCGGCGGGCAAGGGTATCGCGCAGCAGAATGCGGACACGATTTATACCGGCGGGCCGATCCTGACCATCAACGACGCGCAACCGGTGGCCGAAGCCGTGGCGGTAAAGGACGGCCGCATTCTGGCCGTCGGCGATCTGGCGGATCTTCTGGCGCTTCAGGGCGATCAGACCGCTGTCTTTGACCTGGAGGGGCGCACGATGCTGCCCGGCTTTGTCGACAGTCACGGGCATGCGGTGATGGGGGGGCTGCAGGCGCTGTCGGCCAACCTGTTGCCGCCGCCAGATGGGCCGAATGCGGATATCGCGTCGATACAGAAATCACTGTCCGATTGGCTGGCGGAGAACCGGGACATCGTCGACCGGGTCAACCTGATTGTCGGGTTCGGTTACGACGAAAGCCAGCTTGTCGAAAAACGCCCGCCCACGCGATACGAGCTGGACGAGGTATCAACCGAGCATCCGATCATCATCGTGCATCAGTCGGGTCATTTTGGCGTTGCCAATTCGAAGGCGCTGGAGGTGGCCGGAATAGGCGTGGGTGCAACGCCGCCGCCCGGCGGCGTGATCCGGTTTGACGAGAATGGCGAACCCAACGGCGTGCTGGAGGAAAACGCGTTCTTTGGCGTTCTCATGCCCTTGATCGGCGGTCTTGGCGCCGAGGGCATGCAGGAATTCGCCCGGGCCGGGGCGAAATTGTGGGCGAGCTTTGGCTATACGACCGGGCAGGAAGGACGTTCGACGCCGGAGGTGGTGGAAACGTTGAAGCTGGTGGCGGCGGCGGGGGAAATTCCCATCGATGTCGTAGCCTATCCGGATGTTCTGGTGGACCGGGATTATATCGCGGCCAACGCGTCGAAAACTTACGTCGATGGCGTTCGCGTCGGGGGCGCCAAACTGACCATCGACGGTTCGCCACAGGGGTTCACGGCGCTGCGCGACAGGCCATATCATGATCCGGTCGGGGACTATCCGCCGGGATATGCCGGTTATGCCGCCGCAACCATGGAGCAGACCCTGGACGCCGTTCACTGGGCTTATGAGAACGGCATCCAGATCTTGACGCACTCAAACGGTGAAGGGGCGTCTGACATGCTTCTTGCCGCCATCGCGGCGGCGCAGGAAGAATTCGGCGTCATCGAAACGCGCCCGGTGCTTGTTCACGGCCAGTTCCTGCGGGAAGATCAGGTCGACACCATCAAGGCGCTTGGGGTGTTCCCGTCACTGTTTCCCATGCACACGTTCTATTGGGGGGACTGGCACCGGGATCACACGGTCGGGCCGGTCAATGCGGACAATATCTCGCCCACGGGCTGGGTGGTTGATCGGGGGATGATGTTCGGCTCGCACCATGATGCGCCGGTGGCGTTCCCCGACAGCATGCGCATCCTTTCGGCCACGGTCACGCGGCGGACCCGGTCGGGAGACATTCTGGGGCCGCACCAGCGCGTCGACGTTCCGACGGCGCTGAAGGCGATGACGATCTGGCCCGCCTGGCAGCATTTCGAGGAAGACGACAAGGGTTCGATCGAGATTGGCAAACTGGCGGATTTCGTCCTGCTGTCGGACAATCCCCTGTCGGTCGAACCGGAGGCGTTGGCGGCAATCGATGTGCTGGCGACCATCAAGGAGGACAGGGTTGTCTATCAGGCCGAAGACGGGGTCAGGAAGGGGGATTTGAACAGCGGAGCCCTGTTCGGGGATCCGCATGCGTCGCATGGTTTTCTTGAAGCGATGCAGCGCGCGTTTGGGGCCCTTTGAGTGTGTCCGAGCAATCGGGGTCAAGAAATACGGCGGGGGGCGAGGGGCCGGCCCCTCGCGCTCTCCGGGGTATTGGAGACCAGAAAGAAGCGGCTGAGGGTGGCGGAAACGGATGAGTTTGCATGCGTTGGAAGGTCGGCAGCAATGCGGTCGCGGACATGGTGCGGTTGCCGTCGCCGCGTCCGGCCTATCGGGGTCGGGGTATCGTTCGCGAACTGAGCGGAACATGGAATTGGATTGGCGTGGATCCGCACGGGTCTGCGAAGAGGCGGCGCAGAAATCATGTCGCGTTGAAGATTTGGCCGGGACTTGGGAGAGTGGCAAGGCAACATGACCGAACTTTGGGCGAGATTGTCTGAGGTCTTCATAAACAGGAGAACAAAATGCTGCGTATGGCGATCATGGCTGTTGTCGTTGGGATGGTGTCCGGCGCTGCCACGGGGCAGGAGAGATACGATCTGGTGATAACGGGTGCCCGAGTGGTCGATCCCGAGACAATGCTGGATCAGGTGCGCAATATCGGCATCAGGGGCAATGAAATCGCCATCGTCACGCCCGACCTGATCACCGGGACCGACCGGATCGATGCTGGCGGTCTGATTGCCGCGCCCGGTTTCATCGACTTTCACGCGCATGGGCAGGACCCGTACAGTGAAAAGGTTTCGATTTTTGACGGCCGCACGACGCAGATGGATCTTGAGGCCGGGGCCCTGCCGGTGTCGGTCTATTACGATGCCAAGTCCGGGGTATCCCTGGCCAATTACGGTGTGTCCGTGGGCCACGCCTCGGCGCGGCTGCTGTTGATGGACGGGGTGGAGTCGCATGGCAGCCCGATGATGACCCACGCCCTTGAAAAGGCCGGAGAGACAGGAAACCGCTGGTCTGTCGACAAGGCCACCGATACGCAGCTTGACGAGATCGACGCGCTTGTGAGGAACGGCATTCATGATGGCGGTCTCGGTATCGGGGTCATGGTTGGCTATTATCCATCGGCGCGCAGCGAAGGCATTTTGCGAATGGCCGACGTGGCTGCGGATGAGGGCAGTTTTTTGACCACCCACCCCCGATATCTGAGCAACATCGCCCCGAGCGGTTTGCTGGGGCAGGAAGAATTCATCGCGTTGTCAATGGCCTATGATGTGCCACTGGTGTTGCATCATGTGCCCACCAATGCGCTGTCCGACACGCCCGCCGCGCTGGCGATGATCGATCGGGCAAATGCGAACGGAGGCGAAATCCTTGCCGAGGCGTTTCCCTATGTCAAAGGGTCGAGTTTCATTGCCGCCGAGATCCTGTCGCCCGGTTGGCAGGAACGGACGGGGATGGATTATTCAGACCTGACATGGGTCGAAACCGGGGAAACGCTGACCGAGGAGACGTTCAACAGGTACCGCGCTGAAAGGCCCGACGGGTTTTTCGTGATGGAGCATATCAAGGAGAAAGACATGCTGGCCGCGGTCCTGCATCCCGACGTGATCATCGGCAGCGACGGCATGCCCCTTGTCGATGCTGACGGGCATTCGCTGCCATTCGATGCACCATTCGGGGCGGGCAATGGTCATCCGCGCAGCGCCGGAACATTCGGCACCTACCTTCGGCTCGCCATTGACGATGGCGGCCTCACCATGCCGCAGATCATCGCCAAGACCTCGTTCCTGCAGGCGGAGTTCCTTGAGCAATTTGCCCCGTCGATGGCCAGACGCGGCCGGATTCAGGCCGGGACCTTTGCCGACATCACCATCTTTGACCCGGATGAGGTCAATGGAATGGCGGGTTATGAAGCCGGCACGAACAGCCTCGCCTCGGTAGGGTTCCGGCATGTGATCGTGAACGGGCAGCCGGTGATCCGCGATGGCGCGTTGGTACCCGGTGTTCATCCCGGACAAGCGATACGGGCTGGTGAATGAGGGCTGCCCGGGGTTCAGAGCGACTTTGGAGGCGACTGCGACAACGGTCGGCCATGCATGTGCTGATAAGTTCGTTCGGATAACGGGAGGAGCAGGTGCCGTCACAGCGAAGAATTGACGTCAACGACAAGATGCAGACGGGGTACAGCTATGTGCTGGAGGCCCCGATGGGCGCGGATTTCGCGCCGGGGTTCGAGCCGTATTATTCACCCAGGCAGATGCTGGAAATGGGCGTGTTCGAAGGCAAATACTGTACCGATTGCGGCGATGAGTTTCCGCCCGACTGGTTCGAGAACGCGAAGTTCAGCGACATACCGGACCCCAAGGTCAATTATTTCGGGGTGAAAAGTCGCCAGCCCCTGAGCCATTGGCGGGACAAGGGCTGGATCGTGGGGCCGGACCCGCGCGGGTGGTTTCAATGGTATTGCCGTTACTATCTGGGTCGGCGTCTGCCTGAGGTGGATGCGGTTCAGATCAAGCGGTGGCGGGCGTTTGCGCGGCACCGGGGCCAGATCCTTGCCAATTGCTATCCCGGCGATTTGTTCTGCCGTCCGCGCCAGCGTCAGGCGCTGTTGCAGTGGGCTCATGATCCGATGATCTGAAGGGGAAAGCCCCGGCACTTATCAGCATGTTTATCGAAATAGTGGCCGTTTCCAAATGGTGGGCGATGCCGCCGGCGGCTTTCTGGCAGGTTGGAGCTTCCCGATGCGTTATGCAATTGTTGCGCCCGCGCTATACGTGATTGCCGGGACAGGCAGGATATGTTGCTTTTGCAGCCAAATTTTAGGTCTCGAAGCGTATGCGGATCCTCTCTAGGCTGTGGGAGATTTGACGAGCAAGAGGGAAGTGAAACCAGATGAGTTGGATCAGGACGGTGCCGTTCGAGCAGGCCACGGGCAAGTTGCGCAAGCTGTATGAGCGGGTGACGGGGCCGGGGAACAACGTGGACAACATCATGATGGCGCATTCACTGAGGCCGCATTCGATGGAAGGGCATATGGTGCTGTACAAGAACGTACTGCATCACACCGGCAACCGGGTGCCCAAGTGGTTTCTGGAAACGCTGGGGGTCTGGGTCAGTTCGCTCAACGGCTGCGGCTATTGCGTGGAGCATCATTTCCAGGGATTGCAGCGCCTGTTGGGGGATGCGACGCGGGGCGATGCGATCCGGGCGGCAATCGAGGTGCGGCGGCTGGAAGAGGCGCCTTTGGATGCGGCGCAGGTTGCGGCGATGGGATATGCGCGCAAGCTGACCGAGACACCCGAAGCGATGATCGAGGCGGACGTGGCGGCGCTGCGGCGGGCCGGGTGGGAGGATGGCGAGATCCTGGAGATCAATCAGGTCTGTGCCTATTTTTCTTACGCGAACCGGACGGTGCTGGGGCTGGGCTGTTCGACCGAGGGCGACATTCTGGGGCTGTCGCCGAACAACTCGGATGATCCCGACGATTGGGGACACCGGTAGAGGGCGGGAGCGAGAGGCGCTGCCCCACCGCCATTGACGCTTGAACCAATGGCGCACCAATGGTGGCTCGCCGGGGTATTTGAGACCGGAAAGAAGCAGGGGTCAGTTTCGGGCGGTCCAGTCGAGGATGGCGCGGGCGACCGCCTGGGGATTTTGGTGGTGCAGCCAGTGGTCCGCGCCGGGAATGTCGACGCGGGTGAGACCGGGGGCGAAATCTTCGAGCCCGTGGGTGGCTTCGGGCAGCAGCGCCTTGTCGTCGGGACCCCAGATCAGCAGGTGCGGGCAGTTGACACGCAGCCGTTCGGTGGGCAGATCCGGCAGGTCGGTCAGTGGCTGGCCGGGATCGGCGACGCGCAGGGGCGAGGCGCGGTACCAGTTCAGCATGGCGTTCAGCCGACCCGGGCGCGCCCATTCGGTGCGGCAGGCGGCCATCCGGTCATCTGTCAGCCAATCGAGCCCCATGCCGTGACGGAAGAACTGTTCGAGTTTGGCGTAATTGTCGGCGGCGAGCCAATCGGCGGCATCGGGCGCGCGCAGTCGGTTGATATATTGCGAGGCCTCTGATTGCGCGCCGCCCGAGGCCATGGCGCGCTGGAACGGTACCGGGTGGACGCCGTTGGCGACGATCAGCCGCGAAACGAGGTCGGGGCGGAACATGGCCAGCCCATAGGCTACTGAGGCACCCCAATCGTGGCCGAGAACGGTGAGGGGCTGGCCCACCAGGCCGATCAGGGCGGCCATGTCGGAAACCAGTTTCGAGAGGGCATAGTTCTCGACCCCGTCGGGCGTCCAGCTTTGGCCATAGCCGCGCTGGTCGGGGGCGATGCAGAAGAAGCGGTGCGCGAGATGGGGAGCGAGATCGGACCACGCGCCGCCATATTCGGGAAACCCGTGCAGCATCAGCAGCCGGGGCAGCGCTGGGTCGCCCCATTTGCGCAGAAAGAAGGGATGGCCGTTCAGGGTGACGGTTTCGCTTTGCATCGCGGTTCCTTTCGCGGGCAGCATGCATCCGATGCGTTGTGGGGTCCAGTTTTGGATAAAGATGCATGTGTTTGACACCGATCAACGCGGGTTTTTGGCGTTTGTGCTAGTCTTTCATAAGTCAGAGGAGACAAGGAGAACGAGCGGATGGTGACAGCGCCCCGGCCCGAAGAAAATGCAGTGCGCCCGAATGGCGCGGACCCCGACGCGATCAAGGCGGAACCCAGCGCGGAGCGGGTGCGGCAGGCGTTCGAGAGCGGCAAGTACCCGTATTCGAAGAAGATGATCCGGCGCGAATACGAGGCCGAAAAGGCCAAGCTGCAGGCCGAATTGCTAAAGGTCCAGCATTGGGCTCAGGAGACCGGCGAGCGGTTCGTGTTGCTGTTCGAGGGCCGGGATGCGGCGGGCAAGGGCGGCACCATCAAGCGTTTCATGGAGCACCTGAACCCGCGCCAGGCCCGCGTGGTGGCGCTGAACAAGCCCACCTGGGAGGAGAAGGGGCAGTGGTATTACCAGCGCTATGTGCAGGAGATGCCGACGGTTGGCGAAATGGTGTTCTATGACCGGTCCTGGTACAACCGCGCGGGCGTCGAGCGGGTCATGGGATTCTGCACGCCCAACGAATACCTGGAATTCATGCGGCAGACGCCCGAGCTGGAGCGGATGCTGGTGCGCTCGGGCATCCGGTTCTACAAATACTGGTTCTCGGTCACCCGCGACGAGCAGATGCGCCGGTTCAAGTCGCGCGAGACCGACCCTTTGAAACAGTGGAAGCTGTCGCCCATCGACAAGGCGAGCCTCGACAAGTGGGACGACTACACCGAGGCGAAGGAGGCGATGTTCTTTTATACCGACACGGCGGACGCGCCCTGGACCATCGTCAAGTCGAACGACAAGAAACGCGCGCGCCTGAACTGCATGCGGCATTTCCTGTCGACGCTGGATTATCCGGGCAAGGATCACGCGCTGGTGGGAGTACCCGATCCGCTGATCGTGGGGCAGGCGCATCACGTGATCCACAAGTCCGATCACATTCTGGGCTCCGCGATACACCCGGAGGCGCGCGTGAAGTGATCTGATCCGGAAGGGCGGGGTTCAGAACGCCCCTTGCAGCGCAATCAGCAGGGGGCGGAGCTCTGAATAGGTGTCCTGCAGCGCGTCCAGCGGGCGGTTGTACGCCGCGGGCGGCAGGTCGTTCCAGACGGTCAGGGATTTGCGACGCAGCACGTCCGCGTTGGGATGGCCCTGATCGAAAGGGGCGGGGACGCGTCTGAGTTCGGGCTCGCTGATGCGGTAGCCCCTGGCCCGGTAGCCTTCCAGAAGTCGTGACATCTCATCCCCCATGGGGCCGCTCATCTGCTCGCGCCAGGTGGCGAGCGCCGGTTTGTCGAATGTCATGACGCCGCCGCCGATGCTGACATATTCAGGCGAGATGCCAAAGAAGACGCCCGGCGCGGGCGAGGTTCCCGGCAGGGTCCACAGCATGTGCAGGTGGGTGTGATAGGGGGTCTTGTCCTTGGAGAAGCGGATATCGCGTTGCGGGCGGAACAGCTTGCTGTGCGTGCCCGGCCCGATGGTTTGCGCGAAATGATCCAGCAGCAGGGTTGCGGGCGATTTCAGATCGGCCTCGAACCAGAGTTTGTTGTCGTTGAACCAGTCGCGGGAGTTGTTGCGCGCCAGTTCGCCAAGAAAGGCGCGGGCCTTGGGAATCAGGTCTGCGAAAGGGTCGGGCATGGGGCGGTTCCTCCATCCTGCACAGTTTAGCAGGTGGGACGGATCAGGGGTATGGCGTTCGTCGGCTCTTGTAAGTGGCGACCGCCGGTCATAAGCCTGACCGGATGAGCACGACCATGACATTTGGGGCGCATGCCCGCGCTATTGCCGTTCTGGGGCTGCCGCTGATCGGCGGGCATCTGGCGCAGTTCGCCATCGGGTTGACCGATACCGTCATGCTGGGCTGGTACAGTGTCGAGGCGCTGGCGGCGGTGACGCTGGCCGGAAGCTACTTTTTTGTCCTGTTCCTGATGGGGGCCGGATTCGGCTGGGCGGTGATGCCGATGGTTGCGGCGGCAGCGGCGGAAGAGGACGAAACCAGCATCCGGCGTGCGACTCGCATGGGGTTGTGGCTGTCGATCTTGTTCACCGTGCTGGCGATGCCGCTGTTGTGGTGGTCCTATCCGATCCTGCTGGCGCTGGGTCAGGAAGAGGGCGTGGCGGCGCTGGCGGCGGAGTATCTGCGGGTGGCGGGCTGGGGCCTGATGCCGATGCTTCTGGTCATGGCGCTGAAATCCTATCTGGCGGCGCTGGAGCGAACCCAGATCGTGCTGTGGATCGCGGTGGGCGCGGCGGTGGTGAATGCGTTCACCAACTATGCGCTGATTTTCGGCAACTGGGGCGCGCCGGAGCTGGGCATCATCGGGGCGGCGGTCGCGTCGGTCACGACCCAGCTTGTGTCGCTGGTTGCGGTGATCGTCTATGCCGTGCACGAGTTGCCCGAACATCGCCTGTTCCAGCGGTTCTGGCGGCCCGACTGGGAGATGTTCGCGCGGGTTTTTCGGCTGGGTGTGCCGATCGGGCTGACCAACCTGAGCGAGGTCAGCCTGTTTGCGGCCTCGGCCATGATGATGGGCTGGCTGGGCGCGGTGCCGCTGGCGGCGCATGGAATCGCCATTCAGCTGGCTTCGGCCACCTTCATGGTGCATCTGGGGCTGAGCAATGCGGCGACGATCCGGGCAGGCAATGCCTTTGGCCGCCGGGATCGCAAGCGTATGGCGCGCGGGGCGGTAGTGGTGATCGTCATGTCGCTGGCCGTATCGCTGATCGCGATCGTCCTGTTCCTGACCTGCGCCAAGCCCCTGATTTCGCTGTTTCTGGAAACGGACGACCCGTTGCGGCCCGAGATCCTGGCCATCGGTGTCGGGCTGCTGGCGATGGCGGCGCTGTTCCAACTGGTCGACGGGGCGCAGGTGATGGCGCTGGGGCTGTTGCGCGGGGCGCAGGACACGGCGGTGCCGATGGTGATGGCAGCGCTGAGCTATTGGGTGATCGGCATTCCGGCATCATACCTGCTGGGCTTTGTCTATGGCTATGAGGGGATCGGTGTCTGGGCCGGGCTGGTGGTGGGGCTGGCCTTTGCAGGCGTGATGCTGATGACCCGGTTCTGGGGCCGGGTGATCCGCAAGGTGGGTCCGCGACCGGATCAGCCGCCAAGTCGTTCCAGCAACCGGCAATAGGCGGTCTGGCCACGGCGGAAATTGGCGAGGCGGAAGAACTCGTTCGGGGCGTGCAGCTTCTCGTCGCCGATGGAAAAGCCGAACATGACCCCGTGCACCCCCAATTCGCGCAGGAACAACGTCATGATCGGGATCGAGCCGCCGACCCGGGTGATGAACGGTTTGTCGCCATAGACCTCTTCGAGGACCTGTCCGGCCACCTGCGTTGCGTTATGGCCGCGCGGCACGAGAAAAGGATCGGCGTCGCCTGCCAGATGTTCGATGCGCGTGGTGACGCCCGGAGGCGTGTGGCGGGCGACATGGGCGCGGATCAGTTCGGCGATCTGTTCCGGTGTCTGATTGGCGACCAGTCGGCAGGTGATCTTGGCACTGGCGCGGGCGGGCAGGACGGTTTTGCTGCCATCGCCCTGATAGCCGCCGGTCAGGCCGTTGAGTTCAAGCGTGGGTCTGGCCCAAAGCCGCTCGCGAACGGAGTATCCGGTTTCCCCGAACGGCGCGGGCGCGCCGGTTTCGGCGAGGTATTCGGCTTCGTCAAAAGGCACGCGGGCGATCTGGGCGCGGTCTTCGGCCGTCAGATCCACGACGTCGTCGTAGAAGCCGTCGATGGTGATACGGCCGGTTTCGGCGTCCTTCATCGACGCAAGGATCTGGCTGAGCGCCATCAGCGGGTTGTTGACGCCGCCGCCATGCAGGCCGGAATGCAGATCGGCGGAGGGGCCGTCGACGATCACCTCGACCCCCACCAGCCCCTTGAGGCCCATGACAAGCTGTGCCTCGTCCGCCGTCCATTGCAGCCCGTCGGCGGAAAAGATCATGTCGCAGGACAGGCGGCGCGCCTCGGCCCTGATGAAGTCGGGCATGTCGGGCGAGCCGATCTCCTCCTGCCCTTCAAAGAGGAATTTCACGTTGACCGGCAGGCGTTTTTGGGTGGCCAGCAATGCTTCGATGGCGAGGATGGGGATGAACATGCCGCCCTTGTCGTCCGAGGCGCCGCGACCAAAGACACAGCCCTGCCGGATCTGGGGGTCAAACGGCGGGCTGTCCCACAGTTCGAACGGGTCGGCGGGCTGGACGTCGAAATGCCCATAGATCAACACCGTGGGCCGGTCGGCCCCGGCATGCATCCAGTCGCCATAGACCGCCGGGTGGCCGGTGGTTGGCAGGACCGCGACATGTTCGATCCCTGCTTTGCCCAGCCTGTCCGCGACCCAATTGGCGGCGCGTTCCACATCCGGCATATGCGCGGGCATTGCCGAGACGGAGGGGATGCGCACGAAGTCCAGAAGTTCCTGTTCGAACCGGTTTTGATGCGTGTCGAGATAATCCTGCCAGTGCATTTTCGCGACTCCCGTTTTCCTGCGCGGAAGAGTGGCGGCATTGCAGGCGCGAGGCAATCGAAACCGGGCGTCAGTCTTTGCTGAGACGGTCGGCCTTTTTGCGCACCAGAACCGTGCGCAGGTCGTGCATCGCCAGCAGCAGGGCGTCGGTGACCTGATCGAGCTGTTCGGGCGTTGCCTTGGATTGCGCCCAATGTGTCGTGAGGTTCAAGTAATCCACGGCTCGGTGGATGTCGTCGATGTCGCGCTGGGCGAGCAGCGCCTTGCGCTCGGCCATCCAGCGTTCGATTTCGGCCATGTCCTCGGGCGTCAGGGTGCGCTGGCCGTGTGGCTTGATCTCGCCATTGCGGATATTGACGACGGCGATCTGGTCCATCTCGATCCGCTGGTGGCGGTTGTTGGTGTCCAGACGAAAGACGAAGGCGCCGTTTTCGCGGACACGGAAGTAGTATTCGGGCAGGTCCATCGCCGTTGCCTTTCGGTCAGGTCAGGGATGCGCAAAAGCGCTGGATGCGGGTGCAGGCTTCGGTCAGGGCGGTGTCCGAGGTGGCGTAGCTGACGCGGAAATTCGGCGACAGGCCAAAGGCCGCGCCGAAGACGACAGCGACGTCGGCCTCTTCCAGCAGGGCGGTGGCGAAGGCCTCGTCACTGTCAATGCGGGTGCCCTTGGGCGTGGTCTTGCCGATCAGACCGGCGATGGAGGGGTAGACATAGAATGCGCCTTCGGGTGTGGGGCAGGTGATGCCGTCGATTTCGCCGAGCATCGAGACCACCAGATCGCGGCGGCGTTTGAAGGTCTGGTTATTGGGGGCGAGAAATTCCTGGGTGCCGTTCAACGCCTCGACCGCCGCCCACTGGCTGACCGAGCAGGGGTTCGAGGTGGACTGCGACTGGACCTTGCGCATGGCGGCGATCAGTTCGTCCGGGCCGGCGGCATAGCCGATGCGCCAGCCGGTCATGGCATAGGCCTTGGAAACCCCGTTGCAGGTGAGCGTGCGGCCGTATAGCCCCGGTTCGACCTGTACCGGAGTGCAGAATTCGAACCCGTCATAGGCGAGGTGTTCGTACATGTCGTCGCTCATCACCCAGACATGCGGGTGGCGCATCAGCACATCCGTGAGTGCCTTGAGTTCGTCATGGGAATAGCCCGCGCCGGTCGGGTTCGAGGGCGAGTTGAAGATGAACCACTTGGTGCGCGGCGTGATCGCTGCCTCAAGCTGTTCGGCGGTCAGCTTGAAGCGGTTTTCCAGCGTGGTCCTGACCACCACCGGCGTGCCGCCCGCCAGCAGCACCATATCGGGATAGCTGACCCAGTAGGGCGCGGGGATGATCACCTCGTCGCCGTCGTTCAGAGTTGCCATGAGGGCGTTGTAAAGCGTCTGTTTGCCGCCGGTTCCGACCGAGACCTGCGCGGGCGTGTAATCGAGCCCGTGGTCGCGTTTCATCTTGGCGCAGACCGCCTGTTTCAGCTCGATGATCCCGTCGGGGGCGGTGTATTTGGTCTTGCCTGCGGCAATAGCGGCGACGGCGGCGTCCTTGATGTTCTGCGGTGTGTCGAAGTCCGGCTCTCCCGCGCTGAGGCCGATCACGTCGCGTCCGGCGGCCTTGAGTTCGGCCGCCTTGGCCGTCATCGCGATGGTGGGCGAGGGTTTGACGCGAGACAATGTCGCAGACAGGAAACTCATGGGCGGCCTCGGTTTGTATCTTGTGCGCGACTGTCATAGGGTGCGCCCGAATTGGGATCAAGCGATATGGAAACGGCAAAGGAGCATGCAATGAGCGATGACAACAACTGGTTCGGACCGGATGCAGCTACCTTTGGGGACCGCGTTGCAGGCGCGCGTGAAGCCGCGGGCATGACGCAAACGCAGCTGGCGCGTCGGCTGGGGGTCAAGAAGGCGACGATCATGGGGTGGGAGGACGATGTGTCAGAACCCCGTGCCAACAAGCTGTCAATGCTGGCGGGCATGTTGAATGTGTCGATCAAGTGGCTTTTGACCGGTGAAGGCGAGGGCGCGGATGTGCCGGGCGAACCGGTCGATGCCTCGTCTGATCTGGCGGAAGTTCTGGCGGATCTGCGCGCGTTGCGCGGCTCGATGCGGGAAAACGCCGAGCGCGCCGCGCGCCTGGAAAAACGCCTGCGTCAGTTGGCGGGGTCCGTTGAATGACCGAAACGCGCGAGAACCGCATCAGGCGGATGAAAATGCGCTCGATGCGGCGCGGGATCAAGGAGATGGACCTGATCCTGTCGGCCTATGCGGATCGCAACCTGCCCGGGATGGACGGTGTGGCGCTGGATCTGTACGACGCGCTGTTGCATGAGAACGATCAGGACCTGTATCAATGGGTCACGGGGCAGGTGCCCGCGCCCGAGAAATATGGCGCATTGATCGGCGATATCGCGCAAACCTTTCAAAAATAGCGAAATTTTACCTTAACCGATTCTTCGGCTTTGCCGGTGCATCCTGTTTGCGCAGTTTGGCGAGTCGGAGAACGGGATGAGTATCGAAAGAAAGTTTACGGTATCGGAACACAAAAGCTTCATGGGCATCTATCTGGAGGCGCTGGCGCTGGTCGAGCGGCTTCACCGGTTGCTTCTGGACGTGATCAAGGACGAATTCGAGCGGGTCGGGATTCTGGAGATCAACGCGGTACAGGCGCTGCTTCTGTTCAATATCGGCGATCACGAGGTGACGGCGGGCGAATTGAAAAGCCGCGGCTACTATCAGGGCAGCAATGTCAGCTATAACCTGAAGAAGCTGGTCGAAATGGGATACATGCACCACCAGCGGTGCGAGATCGACCGGCGCTCGGTCCGGGTCAGGCTGACACAGAAGGGGCGCAACATCCGTGATATCGTGTCGGAGCTTTTTGCAAGGCATGCCGAGGGGTTGCAATCCAAAGGCGTTCTGGGGGCGGATGGTGTGGAAAACATCACCTCGTCCCTGCGCCGGGTCGAGCGGTACTGGACGGATCAGATCCGGTACATTTATTGATCATCGGGCCGGAGCGACGACAGGGTCAGACCTTGGAGTTCGCGCATGAGCTTGCGGGCCATGGTGGCCTCGAAATCCTCGAACCCCAGGGCGGATTCGACAAAGGCATCCGGGCCCAGAATGACCCAGGCCTCGTAATAGGCGATCAGTTCACCGACCTGCAACAGCCGCTTGTCGTCGATACCGGGGTCGTCGGCGCCGATGACCAGACCATTGATGGTCAGATTAGCATCGGCAAGGCCGTCTTTCACCTCGCGCGGGTGGGGGCCGATATTGTGTTTGCCATCGCCGGACAGATCCAGCGTTCGTTTCCAGCATGTTTCCTGCTGTGCCAGCAGGTCGGCGCCGAACAGCATGGCCGCGCCGACCGCCGTGCCGCTGGGGGCGGGTGCGCGGCGGGTTGCGGCAAGGGTTGCAGTGATGCGCGCCAGATCATCGGCGCTGATGATATCGGTCCAGCTCAGCAGCAGGCGTTGATGGCCGGCTTCGCTCCATTCATAGATGGCCAGGCGCACCGGGGCCGACGGGTGTGACAGCAGGGCTTGCGTCACGCGGGGATGCTGCAACGCCCGGGCCAGCCCGTCGAGTTGCAGCCGGTATTCGCGGCTGTCGACCGAACCGGACACGTCGAGGCCGAGCGCCAGCGCCTGCCGGCATTGCGCGGTGGCCTGCGAGGTCAGCAACATGAAAAGGCAGGCGGCGGCGCGCAGGATCACTCGGCAACCCCTAAGTTTGCCTGGCTGACGATCAGGCCGGACACTTCGCGCTCGAGCTTGCGCCGCATGGCCCTTTCGAAATCGTCGAACCCGTTGGCGATTTCCAGAAAGGCGGAAGGCCCCTTGAGCACGTTTTCACGATAGAAGGGGATCAGTTCGGTTGCCGCCTCGTAAGCGCCGCTCATGATGACGAGGCCGTTGACCACGACATTCTGGAACGGGAAATGCCGATAGGCTTCGGTCGGGCCGTAGCCGTCATTGTTGATCCCGTCGCCTGACACGTCGATGGTCTGGCGCTGGCATTTCGGCGCCCGCTGCAACAGGACCGCGCCGAAGCTGAGGGCATGACCCATCGCGGTCGGGAAGATGCCCCCGGTCCTTTCCGACGCGGCAAGTATGGACGAGGCGGCATAAAGGTCTTCGGCGCCTCGGATGATCCGCCAGTCCAGCAATACGCGCTGGTTGAACCGCCCGTTCCATTCAAAGACGGCAAGCGCTACCGGCAGCGGGGCAGAGAGAAACGCATGTTCGACCTCGGGCGCGAGCAGGGCGGCGGCCAGCCCGTTGCGTTGCAGGGCATATTCGGCCTCGTCAACCGAGGAGGACACGTCAATCGCCAGCACCAGCGCAAGGCGACAATCCTGCGCCCTGAGAGGGCTTGCCAGCAAGGCAACCCCCAGTATCGCCAGCCAGCGGATCACCAGTGTCCCGTGTTTTCCATGCTGGCCCACGGCTCGGCCGGGTCAAGAGCCGTACCGTTCTGCAGCAGTTCGACCGAGATATTGTCCGGCGAGCGGACAAAGGCCATGCGCCCGTCGCGGGGCGGGCGGTTGATGGTCACGCCGTTATCCTGCAGGTGCTGGCAGGCGGCATAGATGTCATCGACGCCATAGGCCAGATGCCCGAAATGGCGGCTGTCGCTGGGCAGGGCGTCGTCGCCATCCCAGTTGTAGGTCAGCTCGATCGGGGCGTCTTCCTGGCCCGGCGGCGCCATGAAGACCAGCGTGAAACGCCCGTTCTCGTTTTCATATCTCCGGGTCTCCTTCAGGCCGAGCAATTCGTAGAAGGCCATGGATTTTTCCAGATCCTTCACGCGCACCATGGTGTGTAGATAGGTCAGCGCCATCGCGGTCATCCTTTGTCAGAAAGTCATCGCGTCCAAGCTTAGCGCGTCACGCCCGTTAGTCGAGGGTTCGGGCGCGGGAAACTCAAAAAGATCGCGCGGTAAATTTCCCGGGCGATTGTACCTTATGTCGCCTTTCCGGGGGGTGGGGTATCGATATATAGTGGTGGACGACTCATTTCACGAAAGGACGTGTCGATGCCGCTTTCCCCAGATCAACTGTCCGAGATCGAGGCGCAGCGCGCGCAGACGCAGCCGACCCGCCGGGTGGTCGCGCCGGGAATGGAAGAGCGGTTGTATTCCGCGCATCCGGTTCTTGATCACGGTTTTGTCCGGGTTATCGACTATATGGGCGATGATGCCGCGATCTGTCAGGCCGCACGGGTGTCGTACGGCAAGGGCACCAAGTCGGTGCAGAATGACGAAGGGCTGATCCGGTACCTGATGCGGCACTGGCACTCGACGCCGTTCGAGATGTGCGAGATCAAGTTGCATGTCAAACTGCCCGTCTTTGTTGCGCGGCAGTGGATCCGCCACCGCACCGCCAACGTGAACGAGTATTCAGCGCGCTATTCGATTCTGGACCGCGAGTTCTATATCCCCGCGCCCGAGCATGTTGCGGCGCAGTCCGAGGTTAACAACCAGGGCCGGGGCGACACGTTGCAGGGCGAAGAGGCGGCGCGTGTGCTGGAGATTCTCAAGGCCGACAGCGCCCGCTGCTATGACAATTACGAGGCGATGATCGGGCAGGACGGCCAGCAGGGGCTGGCGCGCGAACTGGCGCGGATGAACCTGCCTGCCAACGTCTATACCCAGTGGTACTGGAAGGTGGACCTGCACAACCTGTTCCATTTCCTGCGTTTGCGGGCGGATGCTCATGCGCAGTATGAAATCCGGGTCTATGCCGAAACCATGTGCCAGATCGTGGCCGACTGGGTGCCGTTCGCTTATAGGGCGTTCGAGGATTACCGTCTGGGCGCGGTCAACCTGTCGGCGCAGATGGTCGACAGCCTGCGCCGGATGCTGAAGGGCGAGGACGTCACGCAGGAAAACTCGGGCCTGTCGGCCCGCGAATGGCGCGAGTTCGAGGCCGTCATCCGGGGCGACCAGGTCAACCCGACCTGACCAGAGGCAGGGCGTTGCCTGTCCGGAGGATCGAGGTGTTTTTGGGGAATGGTCAACGGCCGTCAATTCAGCCGTTGTCCTTTTCTGTTCGCGCCGCGCGATGCGCGGAAGGTCGTTACAACGCTTTCAAATCAGAAGCCATCTGACGGCCGTCGCGTCCGTCCTGAAGCTCGTACGAAACTTTCTGATTGTCAGCGAGCCCTGTCAGGCCCGATCGTTCTACGGCCGAGATATGAACAAACACATCTTTGCCCCCTTCATCGGGCGCAATAAATCCATAGCCTTTGGTTGTATTAAACCACTTCACGGTGCCAGTTGGCATTTCCCGTGTCTCCTTCTCCTTGGTCGTTGCCCCGGAATTTGGGGCGAGTTCGGTCCACCCACCGTCAACTTACCGGAATGCAAAGACAAACCGGCAAAAAAGGCGGGTTTCACCTTTCTCACAATTGCATCTCATTGTAAAAAATCAAGAACAACACTCCGGTCAAAACCGGATTGTCTATTTTTTCAGCAAACCCGGTTTTTGGGGGAAAAATGCGGCTATATGGCCTCAAAACCTGTGACACGTGCCGTAAGGCATTGAAATCAATTCCGGAAATGGAATTTATTGACGTGCGCTCCGGCGGCGTGCCAGCGGAAGTCATGGCGCGGGCGTTGGCGGAGTTCGGCGATGTTTTGCTCAACACCCGGTCGACGACCTGGCGCGGGCTGGACGAAAACGAACGCGCGAAACCGCCTGCAGAATTGCTGGCGGCGCATCCGACGCTGATGAAACGGCCGCTGATCGAGAGTGACGGCGCGTTATATCTGGGCTGGACGGATAAAACCCGCGCCGCCCTTGGCGTTTCCTGAGCGGCTGATTATCTGCGGGTCCAGGCAACCGGAGGAAAGATATGCGAAACGCCGCCATGGTGCTGGGTGTCGTCGCCGGACTGATCGGCATGATTGTCGGGTTTTTCGGCTATGGCTATGTCACGCTGATCGAGCAGTTCGGCGAGATCGAGGGCGTGGCCGAGCAGGTGCAGAACGTCACCCTGATCCAGACCGTTTCGATCCTGTCGCCGATGCTGGCCACCGCGGGCGGGGCCATGGCGCGGGCGCGGGCGTTATGGGGTGGGGTGTTGTTGTTGCTGTCGGCGGGCGGGATGTATCACGCCTTTGGCTTCAACGCCTTCACGATGTTTCCCATCGCTTTTGCCGGTCTGGCCGGGGTGCTTGGGCTCGCCGCTGGAAAGCCGGACGAACCCAAGGCGCATTTCTAGACGTCAGGAGAGGCGCAGCACACGGTCAAGCGAGAGCGGACCGGCGCCCTTGATCACAAGAACCAGCAACAGGAAAGTCCACATCACGCGCTGGTCGATCAGCGTCACCGTGTTGTCGAACAGGCTGCCGAGCTTGACGCCGTGGCCGGTGACGTCGACGATGGTCTGCACCCAGATAAAGCCGATCATGCCGATGGCCGACAGGCGGGTCAGCAGGCCGAGTACGACCAGTGCAGGCAGGACGAATTCGGCAACCGTACCGGCAAAGATGACGAGACGCTGAAAGATGTTCATCTGGGTGACGTCATAAAGAACCGCCTCGGCGGCTTTGGGGAAGATCTGGCCGAAGGCGCCCGCCGAGGGCGAAAAGATCGATCCGTCGATCTTGAGCATGGCCGAATTCCAGTAATAGAACAGCAGGACTGCGGCGAAAACGATCCGCGCCAGTGTCGGTGTCAGCATGTCCGACGCGCGGTCGAGCTTGCCAGAGACACTGTTGTGAAGGGTAATCAGTGCAGCAGTCATCATGTCAGCCTTTCGGTAGTCAAAGAAGCGATGGCGTTGCCCTGCAGGAGCAGGGTCAATGTGGCGCCCAGATCAAAGTCATCTGCCTTTGACAGGGCGTATTCATGGGCCTGGCCGATGGAGTGTCCGGCCATAAGCATCTCGATCCAGTCCGCGCCACCTGGCGGCAGCAAGTGAGGGGCCGGGTCGAACTCGGTGCGGGTGATCAGGATGTCCTGCGCGCCGGGTTGCGGTTTCGGGGCGCCGTCTTGGGTGTTGAAGCGCCAGATATCGTGCACCGGCCAGGGAGAGCGGAGCAGGACCATCGACGGGGCGAAGGTCAGCCGTGCGGACAGCAGTTTCTCGGTGTCGATGGCAAGCGCCTCGGGCGGGATGGGTGTGCTGTCGGCGGCGTGGTAGGAGCGGCGCAACGCCAGTTCCAGCCGCGCCACATCGGGGAGGTAGCCCAGATGCGACAGTTGCTCCATCCCTGCAAGGAAATCCGGGAAGGCCTTGCCATAATGCATCATCAGCGGCGAGCTGGGGGGATGTCTGCGCAGGAAGATACCCGCCAGCCCATCCATGTTCTGTGCGCCCAGAAGCTTGGCGATGACGGGAAAGGCCTGGTGCATCGCCTCGGTCAGAGACACGGCCACGTTGTTGCGATAAACGCTGAACCGGCGGCCCGCAGGCTGGTTGTGCGCATCGCTGAGGCCCTCGGGAACCGGTTGGGCGGCATCAAGGATCGCGTCGTGGAAAGTGGTTTGCGAGACACTCATGCCGGTATCCGTTCGAGCGCGGCTTGTGCGCGTTCGGCCTCGGCCCGCAGAACCGGCCAGTCGGGTACGTCGGTGTCCCATTCGATCAGGACGGGTTTGGGCCCGGACCGATCCAGCACATAGTCCAGCAGCGCCCAGACCGGGTCGACCACCTCGCGCCCGTGGCTGTCGATCAGCAGGGGTCTGCCGTGGTCGTCGTGATCCTCGTCATGGCCGCCGAGGTGGATTTCGCCCACCTGTTCAAGCGGGTAGGCTTCAATGTAACCCTGCGGCGAGAAGTCGAGATTGGTGGCCGAGACAAAGACGTTGTTGACGTCCAGCAACAGGCCACAACCGGTGCGCCGGCTGATCTCGCGCAGGAAATCCGGTTCGGTCCAGGTGCTTTCATCAAAGGCCAGATAACTGGAAGGGTTTTCCAGCAGCATCTTGCGCCCGACCGTCTCTTGCAGCTGATCGATATGTTCGCAGACCCGCGCCAGCGTCGCATCTGTATAGGGCAAGGGCAGTAGATCGTTTAGGAAATGGCTGTCATGGGTGGACCAGGCCAGATGCTCGGAAAAGCTGGCAGGGTTGAGCCAGCCGACGAGGTGTTTCAGGCGGGCCAGGTGATCTGGGTCCAGGGGGCCTTCACCGCCGATGGAAAGGCCGACACCATGGACCGAAATCGGGAATTGTTCGGACAGGTGACGCAGTTGCGCCAAAGGGCGGCCACCGTCGCCCATGTAGTTCTCGGCATGAATTTCCAGCCACGCCACGGGGGCGGCCGCATCAAGGATCTGGGCAAAATGCTGGGGCTTGTACCCGACGCCCGGCGCCGCCGGCAGGCGGTTCGATCTGAGCGCATCATCCAACATCAGCCCGTCTCCTGTCTGATTGGAAAAGGGCGAGCATTGTCCATACCCGCCCTTTGGTGTTCGGCGTAGATTTATGCCGGCAGGTCGCGGTCCAGCGCTTCGAGCGAGCCTTTGCGGGCGCTGCCGTCGGCCTGTGCGGGCAGGTCGATGCCTTCGCAGGTGCCGGCGTCGACCAGAGTCCAGGCGTTGCCCTGATAGTCAACGGTCGAAGTTCCGGCGCAGGTGGTGCCGGGGCCCGCGGCGCAGTCGTTCTGACCCGCCAGAGAAACGCCATAGCACTTTTCCTTGGCTTGCGCGCTTGCGGTGGTGGCTGCACCGGAGATTGCGGCGGCAACGGCGCTTGCGATGACCAGGGTTTTTGCGGTGTTCGACATCTCGATTTTCCTCTTGATGACTTGGTTGGTTTGTTCGTGACACTGACAAAGGTAGGGGCTGGGTGCGCACAGTTAAATTCACGACCCCGTGTCTCACAGCCCCGTCAGCGAGTGTAACGCCGGCTTTAAGTCTAGTACATTGTTTTTTAAGGGTAATATGAATTATTTTGCCCTTCCGGCCCGAAAAAAAAGACCGGAAGGGCGGGGAATGTTACAGAAGATCGGGGGGCGTTGCGGCCCGCGACAGGTCTTTTGTTACATCTTCAAGTGACTGAACACTTGTCTGTTTTTCGCCAAGGCGGCGGACCGAGACCGTGCGCTCTTCGACTTCGCGGTGTCCGACGGCCAGAATGACCGGGACCTTGCCGACCGAATGTTCGCGAACCTTGTAGTTGATCTTTTCGTTGCGGATGTCGGCCTCGGCGCGCACGCCAGCCTTTTGCAGCCCGGCCACGACCTCGTTCACGTAATCATCGGCCTCGGAGGTGATCGAGGCGACGACGACCTGGCGCGGGGCCAGCCAGAAGGGCAGCTTGCCGGCGTGTTCCTCGATCAGGATGCCGATGAAACGCTCGAACGAGCCCAGCGTCGCGCGGTGCAGCATGACGGGGCGATGCTTGGCGCCATCGGCGCCGATATAGGTTGCATCCAGCCGTTCGGGCAACACGAAATCCACCTGGAATGTGCCGCATTGCCAGTCGCGCCCGATGGCATCCGTCAGCACGAATTCCAGCTTGGGGCCATAAAACGCGCCTTCGCCGGGGTTCAGTTCGGGTTCGATTCCGGCAGCGCGGGTGGCGGACAGAAGCGCCGCCTCGGCCTTGTCCCAGACCTCGTCCGATCCGGCGCGGGTTTCGGGGCGGTCGGAGAATTTCACCGAGAAATCTTCGAACCCCAGATCCTTGTAGATCACGCTGAGGAAGCGAATGAACTCGGCGGTTTCCGCCTCGATCTGCTCTTCGGTCGAGAAGATATGGGCGTCATCCTGCGTGAATCCGCGCACCCGCATGATGCCGTGCAGCGCGCCTGAAGGTTCGTAGCGGTTGCACGAGCCGAACTCGGCCATGCGCAGCGGCAGGTCGCGATAGGATTTCAGGCCCTGCTTGAAGATCTCGACATGGCAGGGGCAGTTCATCGGCTTGAGGGCATTCACGGCCTTTTCGCGGGCGTGTTCCTCGTCGACTTCGACGATGAACATGTTTTCCTGATACTTGTCCCAGTGGCCCGAGCGTTCCCACAGCTTGCGGTCGACGACCTGCGGCGTGTTCACCTCGACATAGCCGCCGCGGCGCTGCTGGCGGCGCATGTAGTCCTGCAACTGGGTGTAGATGGTCCAGCCGTTGGGGTGCCAGAAGATCTGGCCCGGCGCCTCTTCCTGCATGTGAAACAGGTCCATCTCGCGGCCCAGTTTGCGATGGTCGCGCTTTGCGGCCTCTTCCAGCATGTGCAGATGCGCCTTGAGCTTTTCCTTGCCGGTGAAGGCCACGCCATAGATGCGCTGCAGCATGGCGCGGCTGGAGTCGCCCCGCCAATAGGCGCCCGCAATGGACATCAGCTTGAAGGCGTCGCCCGGCAACTGACCGGTATGCTGCAGGTGCGGACCACGGCAGAGATCCTGCCAATGGCCGTGCCAGTACATGCGCAGCGGCTCGGTGCCGGGAATGGCCTCGATCAGCTCGACCTTGTAGGGTTCGTTATTGGCCTTGTAGAACTCGATCGCACGCTCACGGTCCCAGATCTCGGTGGTGACCGGGTCGCGCTTGTTGATGATTTCCTTCATCTTTTTTTCGATCAGGCCGAGGTCTTCGGGAGTGAAGGGCTCAGCCCGGTCGAAATCGTAATACCAGCCGTTCTCGATCACGGGGCCAATGGTGACCTTGGTTGCGGGCCAGATTTCCTGCACCGCACGCGCCATGACATGGGCGAGGTCGTGGCGGATCAGCTCGTTGGCCTGCGCCTCGTCCTTGAGGGTGTGGATGGCGATGTCGGCGTCGGTCTCGATGGGCCATTGCAGGTCCCAGTGCCGGCCGTTCACCGTGGCCGAGATGGCCTTTTTCGCGAGCGAAGTCGAAATGTCGGAGGCGACCTGCGCGGGCGTGACGCCTGCGTCATAGGATCTTGCATTGCCATCGGGAAAGGTTAGGGAGACTGACTGTGAGTCCAGGGCCATATCGGCTCTCCTCGTCGGTTTGGCGCCCACTGAACGCCCGGTTGCGGGTTATTTGCGTTCGGGTCGTTTGGCAGGTGCCGGTGCCTGTGTCAAGGGCGGGAGCGAGGGGCGCTGCCCCTCGCGCTCCCCGGGGTATTTTGGACCAGAAAGAAGGCAGGGGCGATTGCGCTTGCGGGACCTGCGTGCATGATGCGGGCGATGAAGGAGACTGTTTGATGACGGCAACGAATTTTCTGGAGACGGAGCAGGGACGGCGGCTGGCCTATCACAAGACTGAGGGCGCGGGGCCGGTGATCGTTTTCCTGGGGGGCCTCAAGTCGGATATGGAGGGCACCAAGGCAGTGCATCTGGAGGCCTGGGCGAAGGCGCGCGGGCAGGCCTATCTGCGGTTCGACTATTCCGGTCACGGGGAAAGCTCGGGTCACTTCGAGGAAGGCTGTATCGGCGATTGGCACGAGGATACGGTGGCGGCGGTTTCGGCGCTGACCGATGGGCCGCTGATCGTGGTCGGCTCGTCCATGGGAGGGTGGCAGGCATTGTTGCTGGCGCGGGCATGCCCCGGTCGGATTGCCGGGATGGTCACCATCGCGGCGGCGCCGGATTTCACCGAGGATGGCTGGTGGGCGTCGTTTACCAACGATCAGAAAGCGGCCCTGGCTGCGTCGGGTCGGGTGGAGTTGCCGTCGGATTACATGGAGCCTTACGTGGTCACCCGGCGAATGATCGAGGATGGGCGCAACCGGCTGGTGCTGCGCACGCGGCTGGATCTGCCTTTTCCGGTACGGTGCCTGCAGGGTACGGCGGACACGGCGGTGTCGACGGATACGGCAGTCCGCCTGCTGGACCATGCGACCTGCGGGGACATGCGCCTGCTGCTGGTCAAGGATGCCGATCACCGGTTTTCGGACGGCCCATGCCTGGGTCTGATCGAGGCGGCGGTGCTGGATGTGATGGGAGCGGAGTGATGCGGGCGTTCGGGAAGTTTCTGGGACGCCTTTTGCTGGTTCTGTTGGCCGCTGCGGGGGTGCTGTGGTGGTTCGGGCCGTATGAAGAGGTCGATCTGTCCCCCCGGTTTGATCCGCGCAAGTTCGGCGAGGGGGTGCAGGTCTATTTCGAGAGTGTCGAGGCACAGTTTGACGACATCACTCCGGGCGTTGAAAAGCGGGTGATCTGGCAACCGGGCGCGGAAGAGCAGCGTACGCCCTATTCGGTTCTGTACATTCACGGGTTTTCGGCCACTTCCGAGGAAATCCGCCCGGTGCCCGATCGGGTGGCAGAGTCGTTGGGGGCGAACCTGGTTTATACGCGTCTGCAAGGGCATGGGCGCGGCGGCGACGCCATGGCCGAAGGCACCGCATCGGGGTGGTTGCGCGACACCGCCGAGGCGCTGGCCGCGGCGCGGGCGGTGGGGGAGAAGGTGGTGGTGATCTCAACCTCGACCGGGGGCGCGCTGGTGGCGGCTGCGGCGGTGGATGCGGAGATGAGCGAGGGCATTGCCGCGCTGGTTTTCGTATCGCCGAATTTCGGGGTGAATGACCGCGCGGCCTGGGTGCCGACCCTGCCGGGCGCGCGCCTGTGGCTGCCGCTGGTGATGGGAGGGGAGCGGGGCGCGCCGGACCCTGATCCCGACATCAACACCTTTTGGGCCACGCATTATTCCTGGGAGGCGGTGGTGCCGATGTCGGCGCTGGTCAGGGCGGTCGTGGCGCTGGATTTCTCGGGGGTAACGATCCCGGCCTTGTTCTTGTATTCGCCCGACGATCAGGTGGTGCGGCCCGACATGACGCATCAGATCGCAGGGCGCTGGGGCGGGGCGGTGACCGAGCATCTGGTGACGATGGGGGACGGGGATGACCCGTCATCGCATGTGATTGCCGGTGATCTGGTTTCACCCGGCCAGACCGAGGCGGCGGTCAGCGGCATTCTGGACTGGCTGACGCAGCAGGGGATCGAGTGATGGAGCGGCGGGTCGGCCTGACCACGATCGAGGTGGAGGATCCGGAAACCGCCGACAAATTTAATGAGCAATTGGGCTGGCATCGGTCCGACGTTCCGGATGGTGTCATAGTCTTAGATCTGATCGGACAGAGGCTGGGGTTCTATCCTTTGTCCACGCTGGCTGATGGGATCGGCGTTGATAAAGCCGAACTGGGACAGGGGGCGATGACGCTCAGCAAAGCCTTTGGGACGGGCGCGGACATTCTGAAATTCGCCTCGGATGTGTTCTGGGCCGGACATCATGACTTTTTGCACATCCCCGACGGCACGATATGGGAGGTTGCGTTCAACCCGTTCTTGGCGCTTGGGCCGAAGCGTGAGTTCCGATGGAAAGAGTTTTGATGAGCGATATCATATGGATGAAGAAGGTCTGTGACTATGTGACCGCGCGCGTGCCACGGGACGAGCGCGGCCTGAATGATCACGCCATGACGGCTTGGCAGTTCGGTTGCATGTTGATTTGTGCTCTTGGGCAAGCGGATGAGCAACCTTGGGGCGCATCCTTGCGGGAAACGCCGAGACCCCCTGCTGTCTTGCCGCCGGTGGAGGATATTGCGGTTGCAGTGTTGGCTGCGGCAGATCAGCGAAAAGAGGTCACTTGGCTTCGTTGGGATGGCACACCTTTGCCGCCCAAACCAATGAGAGCGGGGAGAATCGTCTGGACAAGAGTTGGAGAGACCTGCCCATGGCCGCCAGCGCCGCCGACTGTGCAGGCGGCGCATGGGTTGGGTCCGGCGCGTTTGTCGGCGGAGGCGCAGGAAATTTTGGACTTGCTGGGGTTGATCCGTGATGGCCGCTGGACAGATGCAGCGCGACCAGTGTTGTGGAGAAGGCAACCGCGTGCGTGGGATATGGATGTGCCTGCTGATCCGGAGTTCCAGGCAGGTGTCGAGCGGTGTCTGGAAACAATGCCAGTGGACGTGCGCGATGCGATACATCGGATTGCGTCCCCGCCGCAGGAAGCGGAGATTGCGGCGGAACTGAACCGTTTTCTTGCTGTTCAGGCCAAGCAGGACGCAAGGGCTCGGGAATATGGTCACACCCCGCCGCCACCGGACAAAGATGCGTTGCGACAGGAGATCATTAGGGGATGGGCGATGCGGAAGGTGCATGAGGCGGAACACTTGTTCCATGCCCGATGGCGGCTGAACACGGGATGGCATCCCGAGGAAAATGTACTGTTGCCGCTTTTTCATGACCCTTTGGTCCACCAGATGCTGGCCAGGGTACGGGAAAGGATCGGCTGATGCGCAAACCCGGCAGCATGTGGAGTCTTGAAACGCTGGGCCGGGTGCGTTTGTCGCGGCATTTTTTCATGCGGGATTTTCTGTATTCGGAAATCGGGAATTTTCACGAGCGGCAGAACATTCCCGACAATCCTGATCTGGCGATCGAGACGGGGCGGGCGTTTTGTGAGGCGCTGATGGACCCGCTGGAGGAAACCTTTGGCCGGGTGGCGGTGCGGTCGGGCTATCGCTCGGCGGCGCTCAACCGGTTCGGCAACGAGAATCGGCTGAACTGCGCGCGCAACGATCATCCGCTGGAATGCCATATCTGGGACCGGGGCGAAGGAGATGACCGCATCGCCGGAGCTTCGGTGGTGATCCCGTGGTTTGCCGACCGTTTTGCGCAGGGACGGGACTGGCGCGATCTGGCATGGTGGATGCATGACCATCTGGATTATTCCGAGATCTGGTTCTTTCCCAAGCTCTGTGCCTTCAATCTGGTGTGGCGGCCCAAACCGCTCAGGCGCATCGACAGCTATATCGCGCCGCGCGGGCGGTTGCTGGCGCCAGGGGCGGAACCGGAGGAGCCACGTGAATCGCGCCGCGCGCGATACGCGGATTTCCCCGAGTTTCGCGGCGTTCGCTATCCGTAACGTTCCGCTTGCCTGATCGCGGCCAAGGTCTCATTCTGGGACCGAATGCGCCAGGTGAAGCGCTGTTTGCAAGGACGGTTCAGATGGTCGAGCCTTTGGTTCTCCTGCCCGGAATGATGTGCGATGCGCGCCTTTTCGAGGAACAGTTGCGGTGTTTCTCGCGCGAGCGGGCGGTGACGGTCGGGGCGATCACGCAAGGGGAAAGGGTTGAGGAGATCGCCTCGGGGTTGCTGGACCAGTTGCCGCGCCGGTTCGCCCTGGCGGGTCTCAGCATGGGTGGGATTGTCGCGATGGAAATCATTCGGCGCGCGCCGGACAGGGTGTCGCGGTTGTGCCTGATGGATACCGATGCCCTGTCGGATACACCGCAGATCGCGGCATCGCGCGAGCCGCTGATGGTTCGGGCCAAGGCCGGGCGGCTGGAAGACGTGATGCACGAGACCTTCCGGGCCGAGTTTCTGGCGCCGGGGCCGCGCAGGATGGATGTGCTGAACCGGTTCTACAGGATGGCGATGGATCTGGGGTCAGAGGTATTCGTGCGCCAGATGCGGGCCTTGCAGCGGCGACCGGACCAGCAGGGCACGTTGTGCAAGATCAAGGTGCCGACGCTGGTTCTGTGCGGAGCGCATGACGGGCTGACGCCGGTCAGGCGCCATACGTTCATGTCGGAACTGATTCCGCATGCGGAACTGGCGATCATCGAAGAGGCGGGCCACTTGCCAACAATGGAGGCGCCGGACAAGGTGACGGGCGCCCTGAAACGCTGGCTGGGCAGGCCGCATCAGGGGTAGAGGGCAGCGCGTTCTTCTTTGCTCAGCACCGTGGGCCGGGCCGAGGGATGTCCGGTGGCGATGTCGAAGAACGGGGTCTTGCGCCATCGGCCTGACAGCCGGGCCGAGAGCGCTCTGCGCAAGACCGCCATAAGGGCGGGGCGCAGGTTTTCGTGCCGCCGAACGCCGTCGTTACCCAGAACATAGCCTTTGGAGATGACAGGCCCCAGACGCTCGGGCTCGCTCAGGCGCTTGACGCATATCCCGGCAAACGGGATTTTGGGCGACTTCATCGTGTTGCCAATGGGGCTGTTGCAGCAGCGCGCGTACCAGCGATACAACCCTTTCGGTCCCAGCTGCATAAGCGCGAGGTGTTCCTTGCCGCTGTCGATCACGACGGTATCCGGGCTGAGCTGGAAAATGTCGACCGGCCCGGGGGCCGGGTCGGGTTGCCCGAAATAAAGTTCCGCCGCGCGACAATCCGGGCAGAAGCAGGCGACGCGGGTGCCGGATGCCACACCCGCAGCGGTGATATGGCCGGTCAGCTCCCCGCAAGTACAGGCGAAAGACAGCGGCGTGCCGCCATGGACCGGCACGGATCAGGCCGCGGAGTTCTTGTTCGCCGCTTTTTTGGCGCTGGCCGGGCGGCGGACGTTTTTCGTCATGAAGTCAATCACCAGCGGGCGAATGTTGTCACGCCAGCTGCGGCCGGCGAAGATGCCGTAATGGCCCGCGCCGGGTTCGACATGGCTGGCCTTTTTGCTGGCGGGTACACCAGTGCTGAGGTCGAGCGCGGCGATGCATTGGCCCGGGGCCGAAATGTCATCATCGGCCCCTTCGACAGACATGATGGCCACGTCGGTGATCTTGCCGAGATCCACCTTGTGCCCATCGACGATGAATTCGTTGCGCGCAATCTCGCGGTTCTTGAACACCCGTTCGACCGTCGACAGGTAGAATTCGGCAGTCATGTCCATCACGGCGAGATATTCGTCATAGAACCGGTTGTGCGCGTCGTGATCCGACGCCTCGTCACGCATCACGCGGTGGATCTGGTCCGAAAAGGCCTTGGAGTGACGCTCGGCGTTCATCGACATGAATGACGCGAGTTGCAGCAGGCCTGGATAAACCATGCGCCCGACGCCCTTGTACTTGAAGCCGACGCGCTGAATCATTGACTGTTCCAGCTGGCCCATGGTCACGCGTCGACCGAAGTCGGTGACTTCGGTCGGGGTTGCGTCTGGGTCCACCGGGCCGCCGATCAGGGTTAGCGTGCTGGGCTGCGCTTTTGGGTCAAGCTCGGCCAGATAGGCAGTGGCGGCCAGCGTCAGCGGCGCGGGCTGACAGACCGCGATGACATGGGTGTCGGCTCCAAGTGCGCGCATGAAATCAACGAGGTAGAGCGTGTAATCTTCGACATCGAACTTGCCCGCGGAAACTGGAATGTCACGCGCATTGTGCCAATCGGTGATGTAGACTTCGCAATTGACCAGAAGGCTTTTCACCGTCGAGCGCAACAGCGTGGCATAGTGGCCTGACATGGGCGCGACCAGCAACACCTTGTGCGGCTGTTCCTCGCGCCCGTTGACCTTGAAGTGGATCAGGTCGCCAAAGGGACGTTCGACGACCGTGTCGATTTCGACAAGGTGATCCTTGCCGTCTTCACAGGTGAAGGTGCGAATGCCCCAATCGGGCTTGGCAACCATGCGCTGAAAGGTGCGTTCCGTGACTTCGCCCCAGGCCGCCATCCAGTTGAAGGCGGGGTTGGGGAACATGCTGAACAGTGGGTAGGAGGCCATGGAATTGGCGGTGGCGCCAAGCCATTGGTTCGTGTTGCGGGCCGTTTCCATCAGGTCGTAGGTCATCATGTAGCGCATGAAACGGGCCTCCAGAGTCCCATTTTGAGAGTTCGGACCAATCGTCGCTTTGCCCCCAGCAACCTACGACGTTATTCTGCATAGCAGCGAGGTTAGGGGGATTTCCTTAAAATGACAACTACAGACGACAAGACGCCGGAACTGAGTGGCGAACATATTGAACAGCTTAAAGAAAACATGGCCAAGGTCGAAGAGCTGTCCAAGCGCCTTGTCGAGATCATGGCCGGGAAAAAACCGCATACCCCGGCGCTGGACGCCCCGAATCAAGAGCTTTTTGCAAAGGCAGCAACGGCTTATTGGGCCGAGGCTTGGCAGAATCCCGCCAAGTTGCTGGAACAACAGATCGAATATTGGGGTAAATCGGTGATGAATTTCGCCGCAGCGCAGCAGGCGATGGCAAAGGGCGCTGGGGTGTCAGAGGACGAGGGCCCGAAAGATCGGCGCTTTTCCAACCCTTTGTGGGACACGAACCCCTATTTCCGGCTGATCCGCCAGCAATACCAGACAAACGCCGAAGCGATTGCGCAGGCGGTCGCGTCGGTGGAGGATATCGACGACAAGGATCGCCGGCGTCTGAATTACTTCTCGAAGCAGATCATCGACATGATGGCGCCAACGAATTTCCTGGCAACCAACCCGGATGCGCTGGAAAAGGCCGTCGAGACCGAAGGGAAATCCCTGATCAAGGGGCTTGAAAACCTGGTCTCGGATCTTGAGGCCAACAATGGCGAGCTTGTTGTGCGGCTGGCGGATGAGAACGCGTTCGAGATCGGCGGCAATATTGCCACGACGCCGGGCGATGTCGTTTATCGCAACCGGATGATGGAACTGATCCAGTACAAGCCGGTCACCGAGACAGTGCACGAAACCCCCATCGTTCTGTTCCCACCCTGGATCAACAAGTTCTATATTCTTGACCTCAAGGCGCAGAACAGCCTGATCAAGTGGATCACCGAGCAGGGCTATACCCTGTTCGTGGTCAGCTGGGTCAACCCCGATTCCTCTTACGCCGACGTCGGGATGGAGGACTATATCCAGGACGGGTTCCTGACCGCCATCGAAGAGGTCAAGAAAATCTGCAATGTCAAGCAGGTCAATGCCGTGGGCTATTGCATCGCCGGCACGACGCTGAGCCTGACGCTGTCGCTGCTCAAGCAGCGCGGCGACAAGTCGGTGAAGTCGGCCACCTTCTTTACCGCGCTGACCGATTTCTCGGATCAGGGCGAGTTCACGCCGTTTCTGCAGGACGATTTCATCGACGGGATCGAGGATCAGGTGGCCAAGGACGGCGTTCTGCGGTCGTGGATCATGGCGCGCACCTTTTCCTATCTGCGCTCGAACGACCTGATCTATTCTCCGGCGATCCGCAGCTACATGATGGGGGAAACACCGCCCGCCTTCGACCTGCTGTACTGGAACGGCGACGGGGCCAACCTGCCGGGCAAGATGGCGATGCAATACCTGCGCGGGCTGTGCCAGCGCAACGAGTTCGTCACCGACGGGTTCGAACTGATGGGGCACAAGCTGCATGTGCGGGATGTGGATGTTCCGCTGATGGCGATCACGTGCGAGACCGACCACATTGCGGCGTGGAAGGATTGCTATCGCGGGGTGCAGCAGATGGGGTCACGGTCAAAGACCTTCGTGGTTTCGGAGTCGGGCCATATCGCGGGCATCGTCAACCCGCCCAGCAAGAAGAAATACGGCCATTACACCAATCCCGACATGAAAGCTGATGCCGACACCTGGATGAAAGAAGCGGATTTCAATGAAGGCTCCTGGTGGCCAATGTGGGAAGCCTGGCTGAAGACGCGGTCGGGCAAGCAGGTTCCCGCGCGCGATACTGGCGATTCGGATCACCCGCGCCTGACCTCCGCCCCGGGAACCTACGTCGCGGTCAAGGCAAGCGACTGATTTCATTTTGAAACTAAATTTTTTCTGCATCGCAGCGAGAAAAAACTTGAAATGCTGCGATGCAGAAAGCATATTCCTCTCAAGCTGATGAACACCGGGGTGGGCCCGGACAGCAAAAGAGGATTAGGACAATGGCAAAGACCCAAGACTTTACCGCGATCATGAAAGACATGATGGGCGCATTCCCGGTTGACACCAAAGCCATGGAAGACGCGTTCAAATCGACCGCAAGCCTGAACGAAAAGCTGTCGGGCGTTGCCCTGGAAGCTGCCGGGAAGTCGGCTGAAATCTCGAACAAGTGGACCAAGGAAACCCTGGCCAAGCTGACCGAGATGTCGAAAGCCAAGGCAGAGCCGGCCGATTACGCAAAAGCCGCAACCGATTTCGCAAGCGCCTCGGCCGAAGTTGCCGCCGAGAACATGGCCGCTTTCGCTGAAATCGCCAAGAAAGTTCAGACCGAAACCGTCGAGCTGCTGATGGCCGCTGGCAAGGACATCACCGAAGATGCAACCGCCGCTGTCAAGAAGGCCACCAACGAGGTGACCGCTGCTGCCAAGAAAGCTTCGGCAGCCAAGTAAGCACGACCGCGAAATTGCACCCTCTCCTCCCAAATCGGTGCAATCGCTGAGGGCAGATCGCAAGATCTGCCCTTTCTTTTTGGGCATGTTGGCAAAGAGTGTTTGTCAGTTTCCAGTCCGAAACGGAGATGACAACATTGAACTGGGGCTGGTCCGGAACCACCGGACAAGAAGGCAATAGGATACTGTTGCCAGTCACCAGGTCTAAGTTGACGAATTTGCGAAAGTACTTGATTTCCAAGTCAAGGCCCTAGATTTTCCGACCGGAAATTCGCTGCGTAGGATTTGCCGTTTTCCGCAGAAAGAAAGCCCTCTGGATCTAGAAAGAAATGAACAGTCCATTGCACAAGACAACTGAAGAAATTCGCAACCACACCCTTCAACTATTTGCGGGTGTGTGTGGGGAACGAGACCGCCGTGGGAACGCAAAATTCTACAGAAAGGGAAGTGCACGAATTCTCGATGACTTTTTCTTTAGTTTTCTCGAGAAAGCGCGCATTCAGAATTTCATGGAATGTGGAGCGCATGAGGCGACGGCCTCACGCAAATTTCTGAATAATGGCGGGGCAAGAGCCATTACTATTGAAGCGAACCCTGATATTTTTGAACGCAAAACGCGAAACGTGAGCGAGCTTGGCGCAGAGGTTCTGAACGTAGGGCTTGCGGAAAAGGCTGGAACACTTGATTTTCATATCCCCGACAAGAATCTGGGGGCTGCATCATTTCGATCAAAGACGGATGGTGAAACAACAATCAAGGTTCAGACGACTACGATAGATGATTTGCGATTGAACCATGGGCTGAAAGGCAGTTTGGCGCTTTGGGTGGATGTTGAAGGATTTGCTTTCGAGGTTCTGAAGGGCGCAGAGAAAACGCTTGGAGATCCAGAAACCTTAATTCTCAAGGTTGAGATGGAACACCGTCCACGTTGGCGGGATCAGAGAACGTATCTTGAAGTTGCCTCTTTGCTCGAGGGGGAGGGCTTCGTCCCTATCGTTGGCGACATCGAATATGTTGACCAGTTCAATATCGTGTATGCCAGAAAAGATGTGGTCGCAGAGCACAGGGAATTGGTGGACTCTGTGCATAGTCGGATGCGTGATCTTGTCGAGCAGGCGCCAACCTGATCAATGGATTAGAATTCGGATCGGTATCGGCCGGTTGTGCTGATTGCCACCGATGGAATGCCAAAGACCGTAGCCTGCCGCACGGAGGCTCCCTCGTTCACAACGTGGGGCTGCGGTTCTGGATCATCCAGTCTCCACCCGGTTTCGTCGGTCTTTCTTTTTCTTCTGCACTCGCATAACCTCTGCTGCATTGCATCATCCTTGGGAGGGAACGGGGTGGCTGAACAGGAAAAACCGCTGCTGATCAAACGCTATGCCAGCCGACGGCTTTATAACACGGAAACCAGCGACTACGTGACGCTGGAAGATATCGCCGGTTTCATCCGGAGCGGGCGCGAGGTTCAGATCGTCGATCTGAAAAGCGGTGATGACCTGACCCGTCAATATCTGCTTCAAATCATTGCCGAACATGAAAGCCGGGGCGAAAACGTTCTGCCGGTGGGGGTGCTCAACGATCTGGTGCGCAGCTACATGCTGCCCGGTGGGGGCATGATGCCGCAATTCCTGCAAAGCTCGTTCGAGATGCTGCGCGAAAGCCAGACCAAGATGATGGAGAACATGAACGCAATGAACCCGATGAGCAAGATTCCCGGGTTCGAGGCGATGCAGGCGCAGCAACAGGCGTTTCTGAAGGCGATGACGGGCGGTTTGTCGGGAAACTGGTCGGCGCCGGGAAAACCCGACGAGGAAGAGAAATCGGAAAAGGGCGAGGATCTGGACGAGATCAAGAAGCAGCTGGCCGAGTTGCAGAACAAGCTGTCAAAGCTGAGCTGATGGTCTATTCGGGAAGGCCCGCGCGGCGCAGGCCTTCCAACCATCTTTCCCAATCTTCTTGGTAGCGAACGGGAACGATCTGGCGCACTTGGGAAATCGTCAGACCTGGCATTTTTTCCAGCAACCGGACGACGGATGCCTTTGCCTCGTCTGTCAGACCCAGCATGCCCAGCGCGGCCGCCTCCTGCCGCATCAGAGAGGCATAGGCGGGCGTGTCCTTCAATCCGGTGCGGGCGTTTTCGACGCAAATCTCGTATTGACCCGAGACATAGGCCGCAATCCCGTATCCTCCGCGCCAGAATGCGCGCAAGGGATCACGGGGCGAAAGAGCGATGGCACGTTCAAAGGCTGCACGCGACTCCTCGAATTGACCGCTCACACCATACAATGCGGCAAAGTTGCCGTAGCCGGTCGCAAGATTGGGGTTCAGCGTGACGGCGCGACCCAGATGGGTTTCGGCGTCTTCAAATTCGCGGGCGAATTGGTTGGCCATCCCGAGCAGCGCATGGGCATGCGCGTTGTTGCTGTCCAAATCGACGGCGATTTCCGCAGCGGACCTGGCGGATTGGATGGCGGCATTGGTGTCCCTGCGCCAGATATGCAGCATGGCGACCAGATCACAAACAGCGATACCCGCATGCGCATCGCCGAGATTGGGATCGGATGCGATGGCCTCGGTCAGCAGCTTGCGGGCAGTGTTGTTGTCGGATTGTGTGAACTTTCCCAGGTGCCAGCGGGCCTGAAGCACCTTGTCCCATGACGAGAGCTTGTCGGGCCGCTTGGCGCGAGCGCGCTGGGTTTCGGCCCCCAGCGTCTCGGGTGCGACCGCGGACACGATGGCCTGCGTGATCTCATCCTGAACCGCAAAGATGTCGTCGATGGCGCGGTCATAGCGATCGGCCCAGATATGCGCGCCGGTGGCGCCGTCGATCAACTGCGCCGTGACCCGCACGCGGTTGCCGGCCTTGCGCACACTGCCTTCGAGAAGGTAACGCACGCCAAGTTCGCGGCAGACCTGATCGACACGGATGGCCTGACCCTTGTAGGTAAAGGTGGTGTTGCGGGCGATGACGAAAAACTCGCGGAAATGCGACAGGGCGGTGATGATGTCTTCGGCAATGCCGTCCGAGAAATATTCCTGCTCGGGATCGGTCGACATGTTATCGAAGGCGAGAACCGCAATGCCGGGATTGTCCGGTACCGCGGCTTGTGGGCTGGGCGCTTTTGGCCGATCCGCAATCCAATGATGCACGCGCACCGGGTGGTCGATGTTTTTCAGGCTTTGCGGTCCGGCGTCCTGGAACGCGGCCTCGATGCGTTGGCCGATTCCCTGCCGGACGATGTCCGATATGCAGATGCCGCCGGGTTCGGCCAAGGTTTCAAGCCGGGCGGCAAGGTTGACGCCGTCGCCATAGATGTCGCCCGCCTCGTTGATGATGTCGCCAAGATTGACGCCGATGCGCAGGCGCAGGTCCTGCGCCGCATCTTCGCGCAACCGGGTCTGAACGGCGATGGCACAGGAAACGGCATCGGCGACACTGGCGAACTCGACCAGTGCGCCGTCTCCCATCAACTTGACGATCCGGCCCGAATGCTGCGTGACCAGAGGGTCGAACACGGTCTGGCGCAGTTTGATGAGCCGGGACAGGGTGCCTTGTTCGTCCCGCGCCATCAGCGCGGAAAAGCCAACCACATCGGCGGCGAGAATGGCGGCCAGTCGGCGCGGCATCAGATTCCTCCGGTTGGCGGGCAGGTTTGCCCACTACCGGGTATTCCAACAGAAAAACGGTAACTTGCCTACAACAAAGGTGGCGTGTCAGGTGCCGTAGACGGGAACGGGGTGCGTCGCCTCTGTCATCGCGGCCAGCAGGATGTCGGCAATTGCGTCCAGTTCGTCACGCGTCAGGCGCACCGGCAGGCGTACGTCGCAGGCCTGCATCAACATGGCGCGGGTCCGGGGCAACTCGACCTGTTCGGGCAGGAACTGCCAGTTCCAGAAGGCGCGGGCGTTGTCCTCGCTCAGGCCGAAAACCTGAACCTTGACACCGCGGGCCTCTGCCGCAGCCGCAAAAGCGCGAATTTCGTCTTCGGTCAGGCCGACAAGATTGAACTGGATCGAATCCGGGGCGCGGCGTTCGGGGGCCAGCGGTGCGGGGACGCGGATATGGGGCGAGGCCTGCAGGCGATCGGCCACATAATCATGGTTGATCAGCCCGTGGAAGACGCGGCGCGCAAGTTCCGGCAGTTGCGGGCGGATCACCGCGGCGCTGAGATTGCTCATGCGCAGATTGTAGAGTGGCAGCTTGTTCTGCCAGCGGGCAAAGGCCTGTTCCAGCTCGGGCGAGTTGTCGCCACGCGGGCCTTTGTGCTTTTTCCAGTTGTGTTCATAGGCGCCCGACATGATGACGGCCTGTGCGATCAGATCGGCATCATCGGTGATCAGGATGCCGCCTTCGCCGGCGTTGATCATCTTGTAGGACTGAAACGAGAAACAGCCGACCTTGCCGATGGTGCCGACATTGCGATCCGCCCAGGTGGTGCCAAGCGAATGCGCCGCATCTTCGATCACCGGGATGCCGCGCGCGTCGCACAGCTCCATGATCCTGTCCATGTCCGAGGTATGGCCGCGCATGTGGCTGATGATGACCGCCTGCACGTTGTCCAGTTTGGCGGTGAAATCATTGATATCAATTCGATAATTACCGCCCACTTCACAGAGCACCGGAATGCAGTCGGCATGCACGACAGAGGACGGCACAGCGGCAAAGGTAAAGCCGGGGATCAGCACGCGAGCGTCGCGCGGCAGACCCAGCGCCTTGAGAGACAGGAACAGAGCGGCAGAGCAGGAAGATACCGCCAGCGCGTATTTCGCGCCCAGAAGTTCGGCAAACTCGGTTTCGAGCAGCGCCACGGGCGCGTCCTGCGGCGCGGTATAGCGGAACAGGTCACCGGATTGCAGCAGCGCGTCGATGGCGTCGCGGGCGGCGGTGGGGATGGGTTCGGCGTCGTGAACGTTGGGCGGCTGTATCATATTTAGCTTTCCTGAATTCTAACTTCTGAAAAAGTAAATTCAGGATACGGCAATGCCAAGGCTGATTTTGCCGTTTCGGCGAAATTTCACTCAACTGTCACGATTATGGCTCAGACGCCGAGACGGTCCCGCAGCGAGAACCAGGTCATGGCCAGAACCAGCAGCGGATTGCGAAGGGCGGGGCCGCCGGGGAAGGGCATGGCGGGCACGCGAGACATGGTGTCGAACCCCTCGGCCTGTCCCTGAATCGCCAACGCCATGAGTTGCCCGGCATGGGTCGCCGTGCCGACGCCGTGGCCGGAATAACCCGAGGCTGACAGGATGTTGGGGGCCAGGCGGGTCAGATAGGGCATGCGGCGCATGGTGATGGCCAGCGTGCCGCCCCAGGCATAGTCGATGCGGATATCGCGCAGATGCGGGAAGATTTCGACCATCGGCTTGCGCACCTTGGCGGCAATGTCGGATGGAAAGCGATAGCCATAACTTTCGCCGCCACCGAACAGAAGCCGGCCATCGCCGCTGAGACGGAAGTAGTTCACCACGAATTTGGTGTCGGCAACGGCCACATCGCGGGTCAGTACTTTCGCGGCATCCTCTCCCAGGGGCTCGGTCGCAGCGATGAAGTTGTTGATCGGCATCACGCGCGAGGCCACTTTCCGGTTCAGCGTACCCAGATAGCCGTTGCAGGCCAAAACCACATGCTCGGCCGTTATCGAGCCGTTGGCCGTGCGCACCCTGGCCGGGCGGGCCTCTTCGATATCCAGCACTTCCGTCTGTTCAAAGATGCGAACGCCCGCCGCCTGCGCCGCGCGGGCAAGCCCCAGCGCGAAATTCAACGGGTGCAGATGCGCCGCCCCCATGTCCAGATAGCCGCCCCGGTAGGCCGGGGACGGGCAGAGACCCTGTGCTGCCTCGGCGTCCAGTGCTTCGATCTGGTCATAGCCGTAGCGAGCGCGCAGGTGTTCGGCATGGCCGAGCAGGTCGCGCCGTTCGGCATCGCTGAACCCAAAAGTGGCAATGCCGGGTTTCAGATCGCAGTCGATATCGTGGCGGGCAATCAGATCCTTGACCAGCGTCTTGGCATCCTCGGCCAAATCCCACAGCCTGGCCGCGTCGTCGCCGCCCATGAGTTTTTCAAGATCTTCCTGATCCATCCGCTGCGCGCTGCCCAGTTGCCCGCCGTTGCGCCCCGAGGCGCCAAAGCCAACGCGATGCGCTTCGAGCAGCACGACATCGAACCCGGCCTCGGCCAGGTGCAGCGCGGCAGAGAGGCCGGTATAGCCACCGCCCACCACGCAGACATCCGCCCGCACATCGCCGCACAGCGGCGGGCAGGGGGCCTGTGCATGCGCCGTTGCCGCGTACCAACTGGGCGGGAACTTTCCGCGCCGGTCATTGCTGTACAGCAGGTTCATCCCGCCCCCTGTCTTTTACTCGTTTCCCATCTGGAAATGCGCGACCGCGCCGCCCGGTTCAGACGTTGAGCAGAAGGTGCTCGCGCTCCCACGGCGAAATCACCTGCAGGAACTCCTCGTATTCCGCCCGCTTCACGATGCCATAGACGCGCGCGAATTCCGGGCCCAGCACCTCGTGCAGCTTTTCGGCCTCGTCGAAGAGATCCAGGGCATTGCCCATGACCTGCGGGATGTCGCCATCGCCCTCATAGGCGTCGCCATAGAATTGGCGGCGCGGGCGTTCCTGTTCGATCAGGCCCAGATACCCGCAGGCCAGCGACAGCGCGATGCCCAGATAAGGGTTGCAATCCATCCCGGCAATGCGGTTTTCGATGCGGCGGCTTTCGGGCCCCGACAGGGGCACGCGGATGCCGGTGGTGCGGTTGTCGCGGCCCCATTCCAGGTTGATGGGGGCGGCGTGATCCTTCACATAGCGCCGGTACGAGTTCACATAGGGCGCCATCACCGCCAGACCGGCCGGCATGTGGTTCTGCAGACCGGCGATGAAGTGATAGAAGGCGTCGGTTTCGCCCCCTTGCGGTCCCGAGAACAGGTTCTGCCCGGTTTCGATATCCACGATCGAATGGTGGATATGCATCGCCGATCCCGGCTCATCCTCGATCGGCTTGGCCATGAAGGTGGCAAAGCAGTCGTGACGCAGCGCGGCTTCGCGGATCAGGCGCTTGAAGTAGAACACCTCGTCGGCCAGTTTCACGGGGTTGCCGTGGCGCAGGTTGATCTCGAGCTGACCGGCGCCGCCTTCCTGGGTGATGCCGTCGATTTCGAACCCCTGTGCCTCGGCGAAGTCATAGATATCGTCGATCACGGGGCCGAATTCGTCGACCGCGGTCATCGAATAGGCCTGTCGCGCCGCCGCCGGGCGGCCGGAGCGGCCCATCATCGGCTCGATTTCCTTGGCGGGGTCGATGTTACGTGCCACCAGATAGAATTCCATCTCGGGCGCGACGATCGGTTTCCAGCCCTTGTCGAGATAAAGCTGCACCACCCGTTTCAGCACGTTGCGCGGGCTGAACGGAATCGGGTCGCCGTCGCGGTCATAGGCGTCGTGGATCACCTGCAGCGTCCAGTCGCCCGTCCAGGGCGCGGCCGTGGCGGTGGACATGTCCGGTTTGAGGATCATGTCGCGTTCGATGAACCCGTCCTCGCCCGCAGCTTCGCCCCAGTCGCCGGTGATGGTCTGGTAGAAGATGCTGTCAGGCAGGTGAAAATAGGTTTGGCGTGCGAATTTCGATGCGGGTACCGCCTTGCCGCGGGCAATGCCGGGCAGGTCCGAGATGATACATTCGACTTCGTCCAGCCGCCGCCCTTCGAGAAAATCGCGGGCGGATTGCGGTAAGTTGTCAGTCCAATCGGCCATCAGGCCCTCTCTTTCCTCAAAAAATCGGCCATGAAGCGTCCGATGGCCTTGCTGTCGTTTGGTCCGTCCTGCCGGTTCGCTGCCTCGTGCAGCAGATCGTCGGGCACCACGCCCTTGCCGCGTGTGCGCATCAGGCCATGCAGGAAGTCGTTGTCATATTCGGGGTGTGGCTGAACCGTCCAGATGGTGTCGCCATAGGCCACCACCGCGTTGCGGCAAAACTGGTTGCTGCCCAGCACGGTTGCCCCTTCGGGAAGTTCCGTCACCTGATCCTGATGCCAGGCGTTCAGGGTGACGGTATCCCCGTTCAGATCATAGTCGGTGCGCCCGACGGCCCAGCCGCCCTTGAATTTTTCAACCTTGCCGCCAAGCGCCTGCGCAATGATCTGATGGCCGAAGCAGACGCCGATCAGTGGCTGCCCCTGTTGCCGGATTTCCCGGATCAGGGTCTCGAGTTTCGGAATCCATGGAAGATCCTCGTAAGCGCCGTGGCGAGAACCGGTGATCACCCAGCCATCGGCATCGCCGGGGCCTTGTGGAAAGACGCCGTCGACGACCGCGTAGGTTACAAACTCGAACCCGTTGCCGCCCAGAAGCGCGCGGAACATGGCGTCATAATCGCCCGTGCTGTCGATGAGCATGTCCGGGGCATGGCCGGTTTGAAGAATGCCGATTTTCATGAGTCACCAAATTTGATCAAATTAAACCTAGCCGATCTGAGCTGACCCGACAAGGGGGGTCAGACGGCCTCCAGATAGCTGAGCCAGTGCGACTCGGCGGGGCGGTCCGCGAAGCGGAGGATTTCCTGACGCTTTGTCATCGCCATGAAGCGGATCAGATCCGCTGACAGGATACGGGCGATCATCGGGTCGGTTTCGAAAGCTGAAACCGCCGCAGACCAATCCGACGCGAGTTGGGGCAGCCCTTCTATCTTGTAGGCGTTGCCCGAGATCGGGGCGGGCGGGGTCAGGGAATCCTCGATGCCGACAAGGGCTGCGCCAAGCACAACGGATAGCATCAGGTAAGGGTTGATGTCGCCACCTGCGACCCGATGCTCGATCCTGCGCGCCACCGGTGCGCCGCCGGGGATACGGATGGCGGCAGTGCGGTTTTCGTAAGCCCAGCAAGCCCCTGTCGGTGCGTGTGCGCCGGGAACCAGTCGGTCATAGGAGTTGCCGTGGGGCGCGAAGATCAGCGAACTGCCCGGCATTGCGGCGAGGCATCCCGCGACTGCGGAAAGCAATTCCGGGGTGCCTTCGGATCCGCCGTTGTCGAAGATGTTTTTGCCCGCCGCGTCAAGAACGGAGAAATGCACATGCATTCCGTTACCTGCGTCATCGGCATAGGGTTTTGCCATGAAGGTGGCGGCAAATCCGTGCTTGCGCGCAAGGCCGCGCACCAACGCCTTGAATAGCCACGTATCATCGGCGCAGCGCATGGCGGCCTGGTGGTTCAGGTTGATCTCGAACTGGCCAATGCCGCTTTCGGAAATGGCGGTTTGCGCGGGAATGCCCATCGCTTCGCAACCGTCGTAAAGCTCGGTAAAGAAGGCGTCGAAGGCATCCATTTCGGCCATCGACAGCACGGATTCGTTGACCAGACGCCGCTTTGTGATCGGGTTGCGCGGCGGTCTTGGGCTTTCCCCCGACGCGTCCAGCAGAGTGAATTCAAGCTCGGTCGCCGCAACCACGGACCATCCCCGCCGGGCATAGCGGTCGAGAACGGCGGCAAGGGCATGGCGCGGATCGCCGGCAAACGGGGTGCCATTGTCGTGAAACAGGCACATCGGGACCAGCGCGGTGGGTGTTTCGAGCCAGGGCATCGGCACCGGGCCGCGATCAGTTGGCAACAAGGTGCCGTCCGCGTCGCCGGATTCGAAGACCAGGGGGCTGTCGTCAATGTCCGATCCCCACAGATCGACGTTGAGCGCCGAATACGGCATCCGCACCGCGCCCTTGTCGAGCTTGCCCGCGTAACCGGGCGGAACGCGCTTGCCACGCATCTGACCGTTCAGATCGCAAGCCGCGACGCGGAAAGTGTGCAGGGTGCTCAGGTCCATGGGTATCTCCATTGCTCTTGGCAAGAGATGTAGCCGAGCAAAAATGACTTGTCACGACATTTGATCAAATTATTTCCAGCTCTGAAACCGACGGGCGGGCGGTTGTTGGAACTGGTTCAGGTTCCGCAACAGCTTTGGCCGTCCTGGATGGGCGGGCAGGGGACGGTGCCATAGGAACAGAATACGCAGCAGTCGCCCGGCTTTGGATTCAACAGGGTCTCGCAGGACGTGCACTCATAGAACCACTGGCAACTGTCTGTCGGCATGACTTCGTCCTGCGCATGGCCGCAAATGGGGCAGGTGAGGGTGCTTTGAAGAACGAGATCGGTCATACGGGCCTCGGAACCAAGAAACGCCGGGCAGGCAGGCGTCGGGACGGAATCTGGTTCCCTCGGTCTGGATTGTCCAATCGCGATTGTGCGAGGGATTGCAGATCGAGTGCCTCCCAGGCGCGCCGTCCGAGTTGCGTTGAGGGGCGCTGCCCCTCAACAAGACATTCAATAAACGCGCTCAATGCGTTCTGTTGCTATTGCAACTGTTTGGCGTTGCATTCCCTTGCCATTTCGATGGCCTTGTAGGTTCCAGTCAGATCGACGGTGAATCCGAACTCTTTTTCAGGGAACACCGCCATGACCTTTTCCTTGGCTACCGCATCGACAAAGCCGGGATCGTCGGTCAGGACATATCCGCCGGAATACCCCTTGGTTATGTTCCCGCGCATGCCGGTGGCTTCCCCGACATAAAGGTTGTCGCCAAGAAGGATGGCAACGCCCTCTTTCTCGCCTTTCTTGATTTTGGTTTCGGCCTTGGTGAACACACCGACATATGCGACTCCGCGGTCGTCGGTCAGGCCCATCTGGACTACGTTCTCGGCCTCGTCGACGGCTTCGATCAGGCAGGATTTCTTTTCGTTGTCGATGAAGACCTTCCATCCCTCGACTTCGCCATATCGCTCAAATGTGTCGGCCAAAGCACTCAAAGGCGCCAATGCGCCAAATGCCAGGGCAATTGTTGTTGTACGAAAACTCAATGATTTTCCTCCATGTTCCGGCGCCCGGTTGTCAGATAACGAAAGCCCTGACCTTGCCGGAGCGCCCCGGGGGCAATGATCGCCACGCCAGCCCGGGTTTTGTCAAACGGAAATCTCGATGCCGAGATATCCGAACTTGATCTATGTCATGCAGTTATTGGAATGTGAATTATATTCTGATAGCAGAATGTGAAATCCGAAAGGAAACGCCATGCCTTTGAACTGGAAAACCGGTGGGTTTTTGCTGGGACTGGTCTTTTTTGCCGCCGTCCTGCTGGTCAAGCCCATTGGTGTTTCGACGCAATTCGTGATCCTTGACGGGATCGTGGCGGATATCGTCAATCCGGAACTCGTCACCCAAACGGACGAGGGGTACACCTCGACCAACGCCTATCTGGCGAAATCGGGTGGCAAATACGCCAAATCGGTTGCCAATCCGCTCAACTATTCCTTTGTCTTCGCGATCGCCATGATGATCGGCGGGTTCCTGTCCGTGCTGGCACGCGGCGGTCTGAGCGCGTCCGAACGCACCATGCCCGCCCTCTGGCGCGCCAATTTCGGGGACAGCCCGGTCAAACGCTATGCCGCCGCGTTCCTGGGCGGTTTCGTCGTTCTGTACGGCGCGCGTCTGGCGGGGGGATGCACATCCGGCCACATGATGTCGGGGATGATGCAGACGGCGCTCAGCGGTTACATCTTTGCCGCCGGAGCCTTTGCCGCCGCCATACCCGTTTCGATCATGATGTTCAGAAAGGAGGTCTGACCATGACTTCGATTCTTCTTGCCCTGCTGATCGGCGCCGCCTTTGGAGTCGTTCTTGATCGGGTGGGGGCCGCGAACCCCTCTTATATCAATGCGATGCTGAACCTGACCAATCTCAACCTTGCCAAGGCGATCCTGCTGGCGATCGGCACCGGCTCGGTCCTGATGTTCGGCGGCCAGATGCTGGGTCTGGTCGATGTGGGGCATATGTCGGTCAAGTCGGCCTATGTCGGCGTGTTTATTGGCGGTCTTTTGCTGGGCGCGGGCTGGGCGTTTTCGGGGTATTGCCCGGGTACCGGCGTTGTTGCCGCAGCATCCGGACGCAAGGATGCGCTGTTTTTCATTGCCGGCGGGTTGCTGGGCGCCGCAGCCTATATGGTGACGTATCCAGCATGGAAAGCCTCGGGTCTGTTAAGCGACATCGCCGGCGGCAAGGTCACGTTGGGCACGGTTCCGGGATCGAAGTTCGATGGGTTGACGGGGCTGCCCGGGGATGTTCTGGGCATCGCGCTTGGCCTGGTTTTCATCCTTGTGGCCTTTATCCTGCCTGAGCGGCTGGTCGGACAGGCGGCCGAGACCCAACCCGCCGAATAAGCGCCTACAGAATACGCGTGGCGACTCGCGCTATCATTCCCGCCACGTGTGTGCGGCCCGGCGTTCCGTGTTCCCGCCGGGCCGCTTTTCATTGCCCGATTCCTCCCTATGTTGGACGCAAGGACCCTGGGAGGAGCAGATGGACCGATTCGACAACAGTCCCGAAACCGCATTGCGCTGGCACCGGAAGGGTACCGGCGCGGCATTGGCGACCGTGGTCGAGACCTGGGGCAGCGCGCCCCGCCGGGTCGGAGCGCAACTGGCCATCGGTGGTGACGGGCGTATCGAGGGATCGGTTTCGGGCGGCTGCGTCGAGGGCGCGGTGATCGTCGAGGCGTTGGAGGCCATCGACGAGGGCGAGGCCCGCCTTCTGGAGTTCGGCGTCAGCGACGAAGACGCCTTTGCCGTCGGCCTGGCCTGTGGGGGCACCATCCGCGTGCTGGTGGAGCCGGTCGGATCGGTTCTGCCCGAGGTGATGCTGGCAGAACTCGTAACCGCGCGGGCCGGGCGTCAGCCGCTGGCCTATGAAGTCAACCTGGCCACCGGCCATCGGGAGTTGAAGCGCGGCGCCTATGCCGAGCGCATGCGCATGGATCGGTCGGGCTTTGAAGAGGACGGCCAGACCTTTGTGGCCGTGCACAACCCGCCCTTGCGCCTGATCGTCGTCGGTGCTGTCCATATCGCGCAGGCGCTGGTGCCGATGGCCCGCATCGCGGGTTATGATCCGGTGATCATCGACCCGCGCGAGGCGTTTGCGTCGGCCAAACGGTTTCCGGGCGAGGCGATCCTCACAGACTGGCCGGACGAGGCGGTTGCAAAGCTCGGGCTGGATGCGCGCACGGCACTGGTGCTGCTGACCCATGATCCCAAACTGGATGATCCCGCGTTGCAGGCGGCTTTGCGGGCGGACGTTTTCTATGTCGGCGCGCTCGGGTCGAGCCGCACCCAAGGCAAGCGGGTGGAGCGGATGAAGGCCGCAGGTTTCAATGACGCGGATATCGCGCGCATTCACGGGCCTGTCGGTCTGGATATCGGTGCCGCGGGGCCGGCGGAAATCGCCGTTTCGGTCCTGGCCGAGATGACGGCCGTGCTGCGGGGCAAGGCGTGAAATTCGGTCCGATCCCCGTCGCGCAAGCCAAAGGCGCGATCCTCGCGCATTCGGTGAAGGCCGGTGAACGCAAGCTGCGCAAGGGCATCACGCTGGGCGCGGATCATCTGGAGGATTTGTCCCGGGCGGGTGTCGTCGAGGTGATCGTGGCGCGGATGGAACCCGGCGATTGCCACGAAAACGAGGCGGCACAAACCCTGGCCGCAGCCCTGGTGCCCGATCCCGAAAAGGCCAACGTTCGTGTGACGGAGCCGTTCACCGGTCGGGTCAACATTCTGGCCGACGGTCCCGGTGTGGTCGTGCTGGATGTTGCGGCCATCGAGAAGTTCAATCAGGTGCATCCGATGATCACCGTCGCCACTGTGCCGCAATATCAGCAGATGGACGCGGGCGGCATGGTGGCGACGATCAAGGTGATTTCCTATGCCGTGCCGGGCATCGATGTCGAACGGGCTGCATCGCTGGCGCAAGGTGCGATCCGGCTGGTTCGGCCAGTGCATGCCTCTGCCGGTCTGGTGGTCACCGACATTCCCGGCGGCCCGCCGAACGACAAGGGCATCGCATCGGTCCGCGCCCGAATCGAGACGCTGGGCATGGAACTGGCGGATATCCGGACCGTGCCGCACACGATGCAGGATCTTGCTGAGGCGCTTGCCGTGGTGCGTGGGGACATCGTCTTGATCCTCACCGGCTCGGCTACTTCGGACCCGCATGATGTTGCGCCGGACGCGGTGCGCGCCGCCGGGGGGCAAGTCGACCGGTTCGGCATGCCAGTCGATCCGGGCAACCTGCTGTTTTTGGGGCTGATTGGCGCGCGCCCGGTGATCGGCCTGCCGGGGTGCGCGCGCTCTCCGGCGTTGAACGGAGCCGACTGGGTGCTGTCGCGCGTGGCTTGCGGAATCCAAACCACTGGTGCGGATATCGCCGCCATGGGCGTGGGTGGTTTGCTCAAGGAAATCCCCACGCGTCCGCAGCCGCGCGCAGGCAAAGCAAAGTGACGCAACGGCACTTTTGGCACCGTTCCAAACTGGCTTAGATGGTGCAGGTCAGGCGCGAAGCTTGCCCGGAAAATTGACAAATATTTTTGTTCTCAAAAGAAATTTGCCGTGTTTAACTCCGAAACAAGGGAGAAAAAATCAAAAGGGAGGATCTCATGACACAGGTCACCATGACCGTGAACGGCAAGTCCGTGAGCGGTGATGTCGAAGGCCGGACGTTGTTGTCCAGCTTTCTGCGCGATCACCTGTCGTTGACCGGAACCCATGTCGGATGTGACACCGCGCAATGCGGCGCCTGCGTGGTTCACGTCAACGGCGAGGCGGTCAAATCCTGCAACATGCTGGCGCTCGAGGCCGACGGGGCCGATGTCGGCACCATCGAGGGGCAGGCCAATGCCGACGGCTCGCTCAACGTGATCCAGCAGGCATTTCAGGATCACCACGGTTTGCAATGCGGCTTTTGCACACCCGGCATGGTGATGAGCGCATCGGCGCTGCTCAAGGACAATCCCAAACCGACCGAGGCGGAAATCCGCAAATACCTCGAAGGCAACCTGTGCCGCTGCACCGGCTACCACAACATCGTCAAGGCGATCATGGCCGCGTCCGGGCAGGACGTCGGTTCCATCGCCGCCGAATGATGCCGCTGCGGGCGTGACGACGACGCCCGTGGGAGAGGAGAGGGTGCGCAACTGCACCCGTTTATGGGAGGAGAACAAGCAATGCCCAAAGACAGTGGCATCGGAGCCAGTTCCAAGCGCCGCGAGGACGTGCGCTTTCTGACCGGAGCGGGCAATTACACCGACGACATCAATGTGCGGGGACAGGCCTATGTCTATTTCCTGCGCTCTGATATCGCACATGGAAAGATCAACAGCATCGACACCACGGACGCCGCGGCGATGCCGGGCGTGGTGCGCGTGTTCACCGGCGCCGATTTCGAAGGTGTGGGGGGCATACCCTGCGGCTGGCAGGTCAGCGACCGGCATGGAAACCCCATGCAGGAACCGCCGCACCCGATCCTGGCACAGGGCAAGGTCCGGCACGTGGGCGATCCCATCGCGGCGGTCGTGGCCGACAGCCTGGAACAGGCCCGCGACGCGGCCGAGGCCATCGTCTTTGACATCGAAGAACTGCCGGCGGTGATAGATATGAAGGCGGCGGCGCAGGACGGCGCCACCAAGGTTCACGACGATCTGACTTCGAACATCTGCTATGACTGGGTGATCGGCGAAACCGACGACGCCAAGGTGAACGAGGCATTTGCCAACGCCGCCCATGTCACCACGCTGGAACTGACCAACAACCGACTGGTCGCCAACCCGATGGAGCCGCGCGTTGCCGTGGCCGAGTACAGCCGGGGAACGGACGAATACACGCTCTACACCACCTCGCAGAACCCGCATGTGATCCGGCTTTTGATGTGCGCTTTTGTGCTGGGTCTGCCCGAGCACAAGGTCCGTGTCGTGGCCCCGGATGTGGGGGGCGGTTTCGGCTCAAAGATCTTCCACTATGCCGAAGAAGCGTTCTGCACTTTTGCGGCCAAGGCCTGCAACCGCCCGGTCAAATGGACCGCCAGCCGGTCCGAGGCCTTCCTGTCGGATGCGCAGGGCCGTGACCACGTCACCAAGATCGAACTGGCGCTGGATGCGGATAACAATTTTGTCGGGTTGCGCACGGATACCTATGCCAATCTCGGCGCGTATCTGTCGACGTTCTCCAGTTCGGTGCCCACCTATCTGCATGGCACGCTGATGGCGGGCAATTACACGACGCCGGTCATTCAGATCAACGTCAAGGGTATGTTCACCAATACCGTGCCGGTCGATGCTTATCGCGGCGCAGGTCGCCCCGAGGCGACGTTCCAGCTGGAACGGGTGATCGACAAGGCCGCGCGCGAATTGGGGGTCGATCCCATCGCGCTGCGCCGGCAGAACTTCATCACCCAGTTCCCCTATGACACGCCGGTGGCGCTGACTTATGACACCGGCAATTATCACGGCACGATGGACAAGCTTGAGGCCGCCGCCGACATCGCCGGTTTCGCCGCCCGCCGCGCGGAAAGCGAGGCCAATGGCAAGCTGCGCGGGCTGGGCATCAATTGCTATATCGAGGCTTGTGGCATCGCGCCGTCGAACATCGTGGGCATGCTGGGCGCGCGGGCAGGGCTTTATGACGCCGCGACAGTACGGGTGAACGCCACCGGCTCGATCAGCGTCATGGTAGGCGCCCACAGTCACGGGCAGGGGCACGAAACCTCGTTCCCGCAGATCGTGGCCGAGATGATCGGTATCGACGAGTCGATGATTGAAATCGTGCATGGCGACACCTCCAAGATCCCCTTCGGAATGGGGACCTATGGCTCGCGCTCGCTGGCGGTCTGTGGCTCTGCCATGGTGCGGGCGACCGAGAAGGTCATCAACAAGGCCAAGAAGATCGCGGCCCATCTGATGGAAGCCTCGGACGCGGATATCGAGCTCAAGGACGGCCAGTTCACGGTCGCGGGTACCGACAAGTCGGTGGCCTGGGGTGATGTCACGCTGACGGCCTATGTGCCGCACAACTATCCGCTGGAAGACCTTGAACCGGGGCTGGAGGAAACCGCGTTCTACGATCCGGCGAACTTCACCTATCCGGCGGGCGCCTATGCCTGCGAGGTCGAGGTCGATCCGGATACCGGCCAGGTTTCGATCCAGCGCTTCACCGCGGCGGACGATTTCGGCAATATCATCAACCCGATGATCGTTGACGGCCAGGTTCATGGTGGACTGGGCCAGGGGATCGGCCAGGCGCTGTTGGAAAACTGCGTCTATGACGAAAACGGTCAGCTGCTCAGCGCATCTTTCATGGACTATGCCATGCCGCGCGCCGATGACGTGCCGTTCTATGCGGTTGATCATTCCAGCCAGACGCCGTGCACCCACAACCCGCTGGGCGTAAAAGGCTGTGGCGAGGCCGGGGCCATCGGCTCGCCGCCTGCGGTGGTGAATGCGGTGATCGATGCGCTGCATTCGGCGGGCAAGCAGGTCGGTCATATCGACATGCCGGTCAGCCCGTCGCGCGTCTGGACCGCGATGCATGGTTGATCTGATCAGGGCGGACCGGGGGCCAGCCCCCGGACCCCCGAAGTATTTGGGAAAAGATGAAGCAGAAGCCCTGGGCTTTGAGACTTCAGGAGGACGAAATGTACAGTTTCGAATTTGAAAAACCCTCGACGATTGCCGAAGCGGTATCTGCGCTGGCTTCCGAGGAGGCGCAGGCGCTGGGTGGCGGGCAGACTTTGATCCCGACGCTCAAGCAGCGTCTGGCGGCCCCTGCCAGGCTGGTCAGCCTGAGCGGGATCTCCGAGATGCAGGGCGTGTGCGTCGAAGATGACGGCTCATTGGCGATCGGCGGTGCCACGACACATGCCACTGTGGCGCGGGAGGCGGCGGACAAATATCCGGCGCTGGCCGATCTGGCCGGCCATATCGGTGATCCGGCGGTGCGCAATCGCGGCACGATCGGCGGTTCGCTGGCCAACAATGACCCTGCGGCCTGTTATCCGGCGGCAGCGCTTGGATCGGGCGCGACCATCGTCACCAACGGGCGCCGGATTGCGGCGGATGATTTCTTTGAAGGCATGTTCACCACCACCCTGGCGGATGGCGAGATCATCACCTCGGTCCGGTTTCCGGTGCCGCAGACGGCAAGCTATCAGAAGTTCCTGCAACCTGCCTCGCGCTTTGCGCTTGTGGGGGTCTTTGTCGCCCGTTTCGCGGATGGCGTGAGGGTGGCCGTGACAGGAGCCAGCGAGAACGGCGTGTTTCGTTGGACCGAGGCGGAACAGGCGCTGAACAAGGAGTTCCGCGCGGACGCCCTGATGGATCTCAGGATCAATCACCTGAACATGATCGGGGACCTGCACGGCAGCAAGGAATACCGCGCGCATCTGGTCGGTGTCATGGCGCGGCGCGCGGTTCAGGCTGCGGGCTGATCTCAACTCCGGGCATGACCTGCCACAAACGCAGGTTCACGCCCCACGGACGCGCGGAGGTTTCGGGGCTTTCCAATAGGCCCCGGTATCTTCGCGCATCGCCTCGTAGTCCGAGATGCGTTTGCGCGCCTCGTGCCCGCCTGCGGCGACAAGATGGCCGAGCAGGCATTCCAGCACCACCATCGCCCCGGCGAAACAGCCGAAATGATGTTGCGACCGGGTGCTGACCGGAAACACGATGTCGGGATCGATCTTGGGGGCGATGATGTCGCTGTCGGAAACCAGAATGATCCGCGCCCCCCGTCCCCGTGCGAATCTCAGCGACTTGATGGTCTCGGCGGAATAGGGGGCCACCGTGACGGCCAACAGGCAGTCGTCCTCATCCGCATCCAGCAGATCGTCCACCGCCGATCCCATGTGACGCGGGACCAGTTGCAACCCCGGCAGCGCCATGCGCCCGACATAGTGAAAATAATAGGCCAGCGCGTAACTGACCCGCGTCGCCGTGACAAAGCAGCGGCGCGACCGGGTCATGAAGTCGACGGCTGTTTCCACCTTGGCCGGGTCCATCTGCCGCAGCGATCGGGACACCACGTTGATCTCGTTGCGGGCCAGACCGGCCTGAACCTTTGCGATACCGTCACCCTGCGCCAGACTGTCCAGCCAATCAGCGCCAAGCCGTTCCTCGCCTTCGGTGACAAGAGCGTTGCGGAACGGCGCGCGAAAGTCTTCGAACCCGTCAAAGCCCATGCGGTCGGAAAGCCGAACCAGCGAGTTCGAGCTGACACCGACCTTGTCCGCCGTCAGCCGGATCGGATCAATCCCGAAATCGCCGGGGTGGTCAATGATGTATTTCGCTACGGCCTGCAGTTGCGGCGGCAGGGTGTCAATTTCCGTCCTGAGGCGGTCGATGATTTGCAAGTGTGATTGAGTCGGCATGACAAAACAAAAACATATGTTCTTATTTTTTCAAGTTGAAAACGTCGGCGGCTCCTTTCATGTAAACCACGATGCCTTCTTACCGGATGAACGTCTTGGAAAATGCCCGCACAACGCCTCAGGAAAAAAAGCGAGATCCCTACCTGCTGGTCGCGATGAACGGTGCGCGCCGAACTCATGCGGACCATCCGGCAGTTCCGCTGAGCCTTGATGAGATCGTGGCGAGCGCAGGTGCCTGTCACGCGGTCGGGGCGCAGGGGGTGCATCTGCATGTGCGCGATGATGAAGGCCGCCATTCGCTGGACGCCGGGCGCTATCGCGAGGTCATCAAGGAGCTTCGGCGAACGGTCCCCACCATGGACATCCAGATCACCACCGAATCCGCCGGCCTTTATGATGTTCCCGAGCAACTGCATTGCCTGACACAGGTGCAGCCCGAATGGGCCTCGGTCTCGGTGCGTGAAGTTGCGCGCGCGCCGGACCTCGCAGACAGGATTTACGGGGCCTGCGCTGAACAGGACACGCGTGTTCAGCATATTGTCTATGACAAAAAGGATGCCGCACTGCTGGATCTCTGGCAGGCCAGGGGAACCGTGCGTCCGGAACAAGTGGATCGGTTGTTCGTTCTGGGCCGTTACACGGCGGGTCAGAAATCATGCCCGGACGATTTGAAGCCTTTCCTGCCAACGGGTGCGCCGTGGATGGTCTGTGCCTTTGGGCCCGATGAACACACCTGCCTGATCGAAGCGGCCCGACGCGGGGGCGATCTGAGGGTTGGATTTGAAAACAGCCTGACCGATTCTGAAAACACCCCCTGGGCCGACAACGCCGCTTCGGTTGCGGCCCTTGTTCAAGCGCTCGAAAGGAGCCGGATTTGAGCCATGTATTCCCCCGCCACACCAAATCGGTTTTGCCTGTCGCCGTGGGCGGTGACGGCTGTTACCTGATCGACGCGGCGGGCAAACGCTATTTGGACTGCGGAGACGCCGCGGTATCCTGCCTTGGACATTCGAACCAGAACGTGATCCGCGCGGTTCAGGAACAGGTGGAAAAGCTGGCTTTTGCCCATACGGGTTTCATGACTTCGGACCCGGCTGAACGGCTGGCGGATTTGCTCATCGAACATGCGCCGGGAGATCTTGACCGGGTCTATTTCGTCTCGGGCGGGTCCGAGGCGACCGAGGCCGCAATCAAGCTGGCGCGACAGTATTTCCTGGAAACCGGACAGCCAGAGCGCCGCCGCGTGATCGCCCGTCGGCAAAGCTATCACGGCAACACGTTGGGGGCGCTTTCGGCAGGGGGCAACGCCTGGCGTCGGGCACAGTTCGCGCCGCTGTTGATCGAGATGAGCCACATCCCGGCCTGCTACGAATACGCTGAAAAGCCCGAGGGCGAGAGCAGTTTTGACTATGGTCAGCGGGTCGCGAGCGAGCTGGAGGCCGAAATCCTGCGCCTTGGGCCGGAAACCGTTATGGCTTTCATGGCGGAACCTGTCGTTGGCGCAACCCTTGGGGCGGTGCCTGCGGTCGAGGGGTATTTCAAACGCATCCGCGAGATCTGCGATCAGTATGGTGTGCTGCTGATTCTCGACGAGGTGATGTGCGGTATGGGGCGCACCGGGCACCTGTTCGCCTGTGACCATGAGGGCACAGCACCGGATATCCTGTGCATCGCCAAGGGGTTGGGGGCCGGGTATCAGCCGATCGGTGCAATGCTTTGCAGCAAGACGATCTATGCCGCGATCCGCGACGGGTCGGGGTTTTTCCAGCATGGGCATACCTATGTCGGTCATCCCGTGGCAACCGCCGCCGCCCTGGCGGTGGTGACCGAGTTGACCTCGAAAGACCTGCCAGCGCGGGCGGGCGTCATGGGGGAAAAAATGCAATCGGCGCTGGAAGCGGCATTTGGTCAGCACCCGCATGTCGGCGACATTCGAGGGCGGGGGCTGTTTCGCGGCATCGAACTGGTGCGCGATCGCGACAGCAAGGAGCCGTTCGATCCGTCCTTGGGGATCACGGGCAAGGTGAAAAAGGCAGCCCTTGAAAGCGGGCTGATCTGTTATCCCATGTCCGGCACGCGCGACGGGAAAAACGGTGATCACATCCTGCTGGCGCCACCTTTCATCATTGAAGACGCGCAAATCGGTGAACTGGTTGAAAAGCTATCCATCGCTCTCGCCGAAGCAGTGCCCGGCTGAATAGCATAAGTCGCAAAAGGCTTGAAATGGAAAACCCCGCCAGACGCTTTCTGACGGGGTCGAAACAACGAATATCAGTCGGGTTATTTCTGCGGCAGCGGGCCGATCATCATGATCATCTGACGGCCTTCCATCTTCGGCATGTTCTCAATCTTGCCGATTTCCTTGATGTCCTCGGCCACCCGTTCCAGCAGCTCACGGCCCAGATTCTGGTGGGCCATTTCACGGCCGCGGAAGCGAAGGGTGATCTTGACCTTGTCGCCGTTTTCCAGAAACTTCACGACGTTCCGCATCTTCACATCGTAATCATGCGTATCGGTGTTGGGACGGAACTTGATCTCCTTCACCTCGATGATTTTCTGTTTCTTGCGGGCTTCGCTCTCGCGTTTCTGCTGTTCGTACTTGTATTTGCCAAAGTCCATGATCTTGCAGACCGGCGGCGTGGCGTTCGGCGAGATCTCGACCAGGTCGAGACCGGCTTCTTCGGCCATTTGCAGGGCTTTTGCGGGATGAACCACCCCGACATTTTCGCCGTCAGCGCCGATCAGGCGGATTTCGGGGGCACGGATCTTTTCGTTCACGCGCGGGCCGGTTTCGCGTTGCGGCGGCGCGTTGTGAGGTCTGCGGGCTATGGGTTCATTCCTTTGCTGATTGCAGAATAACGAGGCCGGAATTTAGACCGGCGCGTCAGCCGTTTCAAGCGGCTTCGCGCCGGCAAAGGCGGAAATATCGTCTATATGTCACAATGATACTGCGAAGAGTCCCGACAAATCGGGGGTTCTCGCCGTCTTACCCGACAAAGGCCTTTTCGATCACGAACTCTTTGGGTTCGGAATTCGCGCCCTCGCGCAGGCCGAACTCTTCGAGGATCGCCTTGATGTCGTGGTTGAACGCCAGCGAGCCACAGACCATCGCACGATCCGTTTCGGGCTTGATGCCGCCGTCGATGCCCAGATCGGCAAACACCGTGCCATCTTTCAACAGGTTGGTGATGCGGCCCATCTTGGGGCTTTCTTCGCGCGTGGTGGTGGGGTAATAGCGGATCTTGTTCCCAAAGCCTTCGCCGATCAGTTCGGCCAGCATTTCGTCCTGCTTGATGCTTTCGATCAACTGGCGGCCATATTCCAGTTCGGCCACGTCGCGGCAGGTGTGGGTGATGATCACCTCGTCGTAATCCTCGTAGGTCTGCGGCTCGCGCAGCAGCGAGGCGAACGGGGCAAAACCGGTGCCGGTGGCGAAGAACCAGATTCGCTTGCCGGGCAGCAGCGCGTCATGCACCAGCGTGCCCACGGGCTTGGGCCGCAGGATGATCTGGTCGCCGGGCTTGATATGCTGCAGCTTCGAGGTCAGCGGGCCATCCTGGACCTTGATCGAGTAAAACTCCAGTTCTTCGTCCCATGACGGCGAGGCAATCGAATAGGCGCGCAGCAGCGGTTTGCCGTTGTCACCCAGCAGGCCGATCATCACGAACTCACCCGAGCGGAATCGCAGCGATCGAGGGCGCGACACCTTGAACGAGAACAGGCGGTCGGTCCAGTGTTTCACATCCAGAACGGTCTGGGCGTCGGGCAGGACGGGGGCTTTGACTGCGGTGGCTTCGGTCACGGATTTCATCTCTGTCATCGTTTCACTACCGGCCTGCTAGACCGGCGCCTCTCCATATTCTTTGATATACGTCATGAAAAGGGGAAAGTCTCCCCTTTTGTTAGTGTGCAAATGATTGTGATGATCAGCCGCGCAGGCGGGACTGATAGTTGTGAGACTGCCAGTCGGCACGGGCCAGCCACTGATCCTCGGGCTGGCGGTTGGCAAGATTATGGTCGATCTCGACTTCATCAAATCCGCTGCGCCGTGCCATCGCATACTGGTCTGCCAGTACATGCCCCTTGGCGCGCAACCGGCCGGTATAGCCTTTCAGGCGCAGGGTGCGGGCAATGGTAAAGCCGCGGCCGTCGGCGAAGGAGGGGAAATCCACCCGCACCATCCGGGTGTTGCCCAAACGGTCGTACAGCTCGTCCGGGTCGGTATCCGAACTTACATCGAGTGCCACTACATCGTTTGCGGCATCGTCGAGGGTGACAAAGCCGTCGGTCCAGTCATCTGGGGCAAAGCCCTCATCGGTCACGATTACATTCATTTCGTCTCTCCAACGCGGACCATCTTGCCATCTACAAAATGGATGCCGCATTCTTCCTTGTTCTGATCGCGCCAGCGTCCGGCGCGGGGGTCTTCGCCTTGCTTGACGACTGATGTACAGGGCGCACAACCGATCGACGGATAGCCCTTGGCCACCAGCGGGTGCCGGGGCAGGTTGTTTTCTTCCATATAGGCGCGCACATCCTCTGGCGCCCAATGGGCCAGCGGGTTGACCTTGATCCGTCCGGTACCGTCCTCGACCTCGAAGAAATCGAGCGTCGCGCGCGTGCCCGACTGGAACCGTTTGCGCCCGGTGATCCAGCCGTCATAGCCCGCAAGCGCCCGTTGCAGAGGAATGGTCTTGCGCAGTGTGCAGCAGGCATCGGTATCCCGCAGACGCAGAGCGCCGTAAGGGTCGGAACGATCCAGATCCTCTTGATCCGCGCGTATGATCCGCACATTGCGCAGGCCCAGCCTTTCGCTGACCTCCTGCTGATAGATCAGCGTTTCGGTGAACAGCATCAGCGTATCGACAAACAGCACCGGTGTGGCCTTGTCGATCACCGCCGCCATGTGCAGCAGCACAACCGATTCCGCGCCAAAGCTGGATACCAGGACGATCTCGCCAGCCTCATCCAGTGCGCCATGCATGGCGTCATGGGCGCTGTGGTGACGGAACCGGGCATTGAGCGCATCGACCTTTTCGGTCAGCGCGCTGCGATCCTTGCCCAGTTCGGTCTGGATCTCGTCAAGCGGCATTGGCCCGAGCCTCGGGGTAGAGGGCAGCCTTGAACGGTGCCATGCCCAGACGGCGGTAAGCCTGCAGGAAGCTTTCGTCGGCCCCGTCGCGCAGGTCGAGATAGGCGTAAACCAGACGTTCCACTGCCGGAACGATCTCGTCATAGGCAAAGCCCGGTCCGACCCGCTCGCCAATCGCGGCGGTTTCGGTTGCGTCGCCGCCCAGCGTGATCTGGTAGTTTTCCACGCCCGCGCGGTCGAGGCCCAGAATTCCGATATGACCGACATGGTGGTGACCACAGGCGTTGATGCAGCCCGAGATCTTGATCTTCAGTTCGCCGATGTCGTTTTCCAGCTTCAGTTCTTCGAACCGGGTTGCAATCTGTTGTGCGACCGGGATCGACCGCGCCGTCGCCAGCGCGCAATAATCCATACCGGGGCAGGCGATAATGTCACTGATCAGGCCGATATTGGCGGTGGCCAGTTCGTATTCCTTCAGCTTCGCATGGATCGTGGGCAGGTCCGACTTGTGAACATGCGGCAGGATCACGTTCTGCTCATGGCTGATGCGCAGCTCGTCATAGGCGAACTCTTCGGCCAGATCGGCCATCACGCGCATCTGCTCGGCAGTTGCGTCACCCGGCGTTGCCCCATGCTTCTTGATCGAGATCGTGACAATCGCGTGGTCCGCGTTTTTGTGCGGCGCGATGTTGGTATCGACCCACGAGCGGAAAACCGGGTCGTTGGTATAGGCGCTTTCAAACGACGCGACCGAAGCTTGGCGGAAGGCAGGCGGCGCAAAGTGGCCCTTGATTTCGTCCAGCAGGTTCATATCCGCGCCTTTGAACTGCGGGCGCACCTTCAGGAATCGTTCGTTGACCTTGGCGCGAATGGTGTCGATACCGTTCTCGTGCACGGTGATCTTGATGCGCGCCTTGTACTTGTTGTCGCGGCGGCCGATCTGGTTCCACACGGAAACGGTGGCTTCGAGATAGGCGAGCAGATCGTCAAAGGCGACGAACTCGGACAATTCCTTGCCGATCATGGGTGTCCGACCCAGACCACCGCCGACGATGACACGGGCGCCCAGTACCCCGTCACGTTCGACCAGTTGCAGGCCGATGTCATGCGCCTTGATCACGGCGCGGTCGTTTTCGGACCCGGTGATGGCGATCTTGAACTTGCGCGGCATGAACTGGAATTCCGGGTGGTCGGTCGACCACTGACGCAGAAGCTCCGCATACGGGCGTGGATCAGCGACCTCATCTGCGGCGGCACCCGCAAAGTGGTCGGCGGTCACGTTTCGGATGGTGTTGCCGCTGGTCTGAATGGCGTGCATGCCAACTTCGGCCAGCGCATCCAGCATGTCCGGCACGTCCTTCAGCTTGGGCCAGTTATACTGGATGTTCTGCCGCGTGGTGAAATGGCCATAGCCCTTGTCCCACTTCTCGGCCAGCAGGGCCAGTTGCCGCATTTGCGCGCTGTTGAGCGTGCCATAGGGTACCGCGACACGCAGCATATAGGCGTGCAACTGCAGATAGAGGCCATTCATCAGGCGCAGCGGCTTGAACTCATCCTCGGTCAACGACCCGTCAATGCGGCGCTCAACCTGGGCGCGGAACTGGGCGTTGCGTTCGGCGAGGAAGGCGTGATCAAACTCGGAGTAGCGATACATGGTTTGTTGTCCTTGTTGCAGCCCCGGATCCGGGGCCTAGATGGGGAGAAGGGACCTGATTCAGGTCCGGGGCTGCGGGGAAGATTCCTGTTTGCCGTGGGCATAGTTGGACGGACCAGTCCGGCGGAAATCTTCCCGGAAATGCGTTGGCTCGGGGCCGTTCGCACCCGGCAGAGCATCGGCCAGATAAACCCCGACCACCTTGCCGGTTTGCTGTTCGGCATCGAGCAGGCGCAATTGCGCGTGGGCTTCGTCGGTGATCAGCTCTGCTTCGGACAACTCGCGCGACCAGCGGTCGTCCTCGGTCAGATAAACGACGTCGCCTTCCAGCAGATCATTGGCGGTGACGATTTTGGGCGTGAATGCGCGGGCCATCAGGTAAACTCCTTGTTAAAAATCCGTCACGTCCCGACCCGCGACAAGCGGTCGGGGGGCTGTCAAAATCAGGGTGTCCAAGTTGGCGTACGTCGTGGGCATTGGTAGTCCGTGCGATGTGTTTGACTTGCTCTGCAATATAGGAAATATTCCCGCTAATTCGCCATACGGGCGAAGAAATAAGGACGCATGTTCCGGTTTTATAAGAAAACGGAACATTGGTTTCGAATATGGGGAAAAACAGGAATGACGATGCGCCTGGACGACACGGATCGAAAAATTTTGGCCGAGCTGCAACGCGATGCCAGCCAGTCTCTGGACGAAATCGCCAGCCGCGTGGGCAGTTCCAAGACCCCGGTCTGGAATCGAATCCGCAAGCTCAAAAGCGCGGGCGTGATCGGGCAGCAGACGGTTTTGCTGGATGCCGAGGCGCTGGGGTTCGAAGCCACGTTCTTTGTACTCATCCGCACCTCCGAGCATGAGGCCGAATGGCAGAAACGGTTTCTGCAAGCCTTGCGAGATCGCCCCGAAGTGCAGGAGGCCCACCGTCTGGCAGGCGACATCGACTATATCCTCAAGGTCAGGGTGAAAAACGCCCGCGCATATGACGCTTTCTATCAGGCGTTGATTTCGGAAGTGCGCGTGCACAACGTCACCGCGTTGTTGTCGATGGAAGAGATCAAGTCCACCACGATGCTGCCGCTTGACGCGCTGTCAGATGGGTGAGGTCGCCAACTAACACCGGACCATCAGCGACTCGAGTCCGTGGAAATGATAGCTGTTGGAATACCTTGGCTTTCCAACAAGGTGCAGGCCGGGGCAGCGTTCGAACAGGATCGGCAGCGCGATCCGCATTTCCAGCCGCGCCAGTGGTGCGCCGACGCAGAAATGCAGGCCTGCGCCAAAGCTGGTGTTGGTCTGGATCTGCCGCGACGGATCGAACAGTTCGGGCTGCTGCCACATCGCCGGGTCGTGGTTCGCGGCGCCCAGCAGCAGCGCCACCTGATCGCCACGTTGGAACCGATGGCCGCAGACTTCGACCGGTTCATAGGCATAGCGCGTGAACATATGCAGCGGTGGATCGAACCGCAGTATTTCCTCGACCGTTCGGTCGATCGCGCCTGGCGCAAGAACCGTCGGATCGGTTCCGGTTTCCAGCAAGGTTTTCACACCGTTGCCTAGTGCGTGAACCGTTGCCTCATGGCCGGCATTCAGCAACAGTATGCAGGTCGCGATCAATTCGTCGGTCGACAGCCGCTCGCCCTCTTCCTCGGCGGAGATGAGCCGCGTGATAAGATCGTCGCGCGGGTCCGAGCGGCGCTGCCCGACATAGTCCCGCAGAAAATCGGTGAACTCCTGCGCCGCATGCGCCGCCGTCTCTTCCGTTTCACGTGTCCGGCTGGCCTGGTACATCGCCACCATCGCGTGCGACCAATGCAGCAGCTGTGGCGCCATAGCTTCGGGTACCCCCAGCAGGCGGCAGATGGTGATAACCGGCACCTGGGTGCAATAGGCCTGCAACAAATCGAAAGGCCCATCTGGAAACCTGTCCGCCAGATCATGACACAGCGCTTCGATGTCGGGGGCCAGCGCCGCGATCGCGCGCGAGGTAAAGGCCCGCAGAACCAGCGCCCGCAGGCGGGTATGCCGGGGCGGCTCGGCCTCCAGCAGGCTGTGCGCCTCGACGGCCAGCCAGGGCGCAAGATGTGACGGACCCTCGGTGGCGAGTTCGACAGGAATCTCGCGCCCGAACCGCCGGTTGCGCAACAGGCCGTGAACAAGGTCATAACTCAGCGCAGCGGGCTTGCCATAGTCGGCCCAATATACAAGCGGCCCCTCGGCCCGTGCGGCCTGATAGACCGGATAGGGGTTCTGGACAAAACCGGGTTCGGTCGGGTTCTGGTGCAGCGTCTTCATCGGCTGCACACTTGCCATGAGGCGCTGTGAATGCAAGACCCTAGAACATGCAAAGAGTCCTGATCATTCTTGGTTTCCTGTGCGCCGTCGGGCTGCTGTCCGTCGGGGTCTGGACATATGGGTATCGTCAGGCATTGTCTCAGCTCAGTGAAAAGGCCGAAGCTGATCTTGAACTTGCCGCTGACCGGCTGACCGCGCAAATGCAGGTCTATCAGGAACTGGCGGTGTTGATGGCCGATCACCCCGTCTTGCAAATGCTCGAAACGCCAGCGCAACAAAAGGCGGCGCAGGCCATGCTGCTGGATGTGGCCGACAAGACCGCCGCGGAAAACATGATGTATATTGACCGGAACGGACGGGTGCTGGCCGCGGCGCAGCCGGTCGAGCAAGACAGCATGGCCGAGCACCCCGCTTTCAAGCGCGCCATGCAGGGTGCGCTGGGTAGTGCGCATGGGTTTCTGCCAGCCAGCGGCGACAGGTTCTATACCTATGTCGCACCTGCCTTCGGCCCTTCGGGGCAGGTCGAGGGCGCGCTGATGGTCGATGCCGATGTGCAGGATGTCGAGCAGACCTGGCGTGGCAGCACCGAGACGGTGTTCTTCATCGACGCGGACGGGATCGTCTTTATTTCAAACCGGTCCGACCTGCTGTTCTGGCGTCGCGACGACGGGCAACCGGGGCTGACACCGCCGGGAGGAGAGCCTGTTGATTTCGCCTCCACGCGGGTTGGCGGGCATGAGATATGGAAGCTGAACTGGGCCCGCTATCTGCCCGGTCGCGCCTTGCATCTGACGCTTGATCTGCCTGTGATCGACATGACCGCCGAAGTGCTGGTGGATGTGGGGCCGGCCCGACGACTGGCGACGTTGCAGGCGGCGGCGGTGGCGGCCATCTGCCTGGCGTTCGGCGCGATGCTTTATCTTGCCACCGAACGCCGCCGGACGCTGGCAGAGGCAAATCTGGTTCTGGAAAGCCGGGTGGCGCAACGTACCCGTGCGTTGACGGCGGCCAACACCGCCCTGCGCCGCGAAGTTGTCGAGCGGCAAGAGGCCGAGGCCGCGCTGAAACGCGCCCAGGCGGATCTGGTGCAGGCGGGCAAGCTCAGCGCTCTGGGGCAGATGTCGGCGGGGATCAGCCACGAGCTCAACCAGCCGCTGATGGCAATTCAGCAGTTTGCCGACAATGGCGCGGCGTTTCTGGAACGTGGCAAGGATGAGCGGGCCAGTGAAAATCTGGGCCGCATCTCGCAGATGGCGGCGCGCATGGCGCGGATCATCAAGAATCTGCGCGCCTTTGCCCGCAACGAAAGCGAGCCGATGGGCAAGGTCGATCTGGTGCAGGTGCTAAACACCGCCGTTGAACTGACCGAGGCTCGCCTGCGGGCTGACGCCGTGACGCTGGACTGGCAGCCGCCCGACGCGCCGGTTCTGGCCTGGGGCGGCGAGGTGCGGTTGGTGCAGGTTTTCGTCAATCTCATCAACAACGCCGCCGACGCCATGTCCGGGCATCCAGACAAGCACATCTCGATCACCTTTGCGACCGGCGACCGGCTTTCGGTTTCGGTGCGCGATACCGGTCCAGGCATCAAGGACCCGGAACGGATATTCGAGCCATTCTACACCACCAAGGCGGTCGGTACCTCAGAAGGCATGGGGCTGGGCCTGTCGATTTCGTATGGTTTGGTGCAGAGTTTCGGCGGTGAGATCAAAGGCGCGAATACGCCGGATGGCGCCGAATTCACGGTCGAACTGGACCATTATCGCGAGGAACAGGCCGCATGATCCGCAAGGTTCTTTTGGTGGATGACGATGCGGCGGTGCGCGAGGCGCTGGGTCAGACGCTGGAGCTGGCGGATTACGAAGCCATAACAGCCAGTTCCTTTGTTGCCGCCAAGGATCATATCCGCCCGGATTTTCCCGGTGTGATCCTGTCCGATATCCGCATGCCCGGGCGCGACGGGTTTCACCTGTTGGGATATGCGCAAGGCATCGACCCGGACTTGCCGGTGATCCTGCTGACCGGCGAGGGCGACATTCCGATGGCGGTTCAGGCGATGGGGCAGGGGGCATTCGACTTTCTCGAAAAACCCTGCGCTTCTGCCGATCTTCTGGACGTTCTGGAACGGGCTTTCGATATCAGGTCGGCCGTACTGGAAGACCGGGCGCTGAAACGGCAACTGGAAAGCGGCGACCCGGCGGCGCGGATGCTCTTTGGCGTGTCGGCCCAGGCCGAAGCGCTGCGGGAAAAGGTTCGCAGCGTTGCGCCAACAAGGGCCGAGGTGCTGGTAACCGGCCCGCCGGGCAGCGGCATTTCAAAGGTGGCCGAAGTCATTCACCTGATGTCGCCCTCGGCTCAGGGACCTTTCGTGAAGCGGCCCGCCTCCGGTCTGGATGCCGAGGAGTTTTCCCGGCTTTGCAATGATGCGGCTGGCGGGTCGATTTATCTTGACGAGGTTTCCGCCATGCCCGAAGCGACCCAATACGCCGTTCTGGAACGGCTGGAGCAGGGGGCGGGACTGCGCGTTCTGGCCGGAACCACCAGCGATCTGGCCAATCTTGCCGCCGGCGGCAAGTTCAATCCGGACCTGTTCTATCGCCTTGATGTGATGCGCGTTCGCATTCCGTCGCTGTCCGAACGTCCCGAAGATATCCCGGTGATTTTTCGCCACTATGTCGGGCAGGCCGCCGAACAGGCCGGCATCCCGGAACCTGAAATCAGCCAGGATCATCTGGCCGGGTTGATGGCGCAGGACTGGCCAGGCAATGCGCGCTCGCTCATGTCGGCGGCCATGCGGTTTGTTCTGGGAATGCCCGAAGATGTCGCGCAGGCATCTGACCTTGGGCTGACCGAACAGATGGCAAGGGTGGAGCGCAGCCTTTTGACGGCGGCACTTGGACGGCATAACGGCAGGGCGGCCGAAGCGGCGAAGGCGCTGAAACTTCCAAGAAAGACATTTTACGACAAGCTCGCCAAATATGGCATTCGTCCCGACGCTTACCGCCGCTGACGGCGTCGGAAAATGGTCCGACACACCTGCCGGGGAAGACTGTCCAAGTCGACCCTTGGCGTATTCCCGACTTGACTGAACCGCAGACCTGCCCGTTACTGAAGGTCAAGGGAGGCCAGAATGGGAAAAAAGTCAAAGTCCGAATTGGCGGCCGAAGCCAAGGAAGTGTCCGGCATCATCGCGGCAGCCCGAAAGATCAGGCACAACTTTGCCCTGTTTCATGGGCCGGACGACCTGATCTTCAAAGCGCATAAGTCCAAGAACAAGTCCGCGCTCAGAAAGATGGCCAAGGACGATGGCGCCGGTGCAAAAGGCGCCGTGGGCGCGCTCGAAGTTGACGGGAAGATTGCCGACCTGATTGTCGAAGACCCCGACTCGACGCCAGCGAACTTTGCCAAGACCTTTCGCAAATATCTCAGCGCTCGTGGCATCAAGATGAAAGTGCGCTTGCTGTCCGAGACGGGCGATGTCATCGACGACGGCGACGAAGAGGACACAGGCAAACCGGATGCGCCCGCAGAACTTGGCGACGACATCGAGAAGGTGCTGGAAAAGATCGCCAGCCATTTCGATGCAATGAAGGTGCCCCTGGTGCGCAGCCTGAATTCTGCGCCTCCCGATCATCGCGAAAAGATGGCCAAGGTGGCTGCCCTCTATAAAAAGGCAATGACCGCAAAAAGCCCGGATAACGCGGTCAAGGCGCTGACTGCGTTGCGGAAACTGGTCATGTCCACACCGTCGGCGGTGCGGCTGTCCGACTGCCTGAAATCCGCTGGCGAGGATCCGAAGGAACTCGGAAAACTGGACGGGATGGTCAAATCCTGCGCGGCACGCGTCAAGGCTGAACCGGAATTCATGGATCAGGCCTTTCCCGAAATGCGTGACATGCGAAAGGCATTGAAAAGTGCGCTGTCCAGGAAACCACCACCCGACAACGCGACCGAACTTCAGGCGATCAAAGACGAGATGGATGCGCTGTTTTTCGATCACGTGGACAAGCCGCCCAAGGCGCATGGCCCAGAATGCCATGGGCCGGGATTGTCGATCCAAAACCAGGAAGACCGGATATTAAAGAAAAAGAACCCGCGCACCGGAAAAAAGTTCAAGGGCAAACCGGTTCACAAGGCCTCGAACTTCACCGACAAGGGCGCCTATGTCGACAGCCAGATGGCCTTGCGGACACAGGCGTTGGCGCATATCGAAACCAACAAGATTTCGCCACCGCCGAAAGGGGCTCAACCCGTCAGGTTGGTACCGCCGATGGAAGCAAAGCTGGTTGATGTCCTTGGCGCGCAATGGAAAAACTACGTTCAAGGGGTCAAGCGCAAGAAGAAGAAAGGTCAGCCCGACACCTGCATAGACGCAACCTGGGGTCCCAACAGCACGTGCAAGGCGATCTATGACCTTTTGGACGACGGAACCTTGCGATTGGTGACGCTTTATCCCAATCCGGTCGCATGACGGGGCGGACAGGAAGACCGGCAATGAAACCTGAAGACGGAGACTCAAGACATGGCTGACCGCGATCCCATGCAGGTACTGAATGACATGGCCGGTGGGTATCTGAATCCCCAGGCCTACGACCTGGAGGACCTGAAGGCGTTTCTTGAAGAGGCGCACAATGCCGAAGCTGCACAAAAGTTCAAATCCGCCCTGGCCGAGACCGTGAACGGAAATGGCATGAGCCGAGCGGCATGGGAACAAACGACGGACGACGAGTTCGATGATGACGAGGAATGGCAAGCCTATCTGGCGTCTGTTCAGGCGTTCCTGTTCAACGGTGGACCCTATCCCTTTCCCGATGACGACGAAGAATGAATTCAAGACAGGCAAGCGCATGGAATTCAGATCGTGACCATCGATCCCGAGATCTGTCAGTGGTGATCGAACGCAATCTCCGGTCACGCTCAGGATAATGTTTGGCGGCACAGTTGGGCCGCACTTCCGCAACAAGCGAATCAAGTTGTGCGAAATCCCGCACTAGGGCCGCCGAGAGAGTGCGGATTTCCGCACACGATTCGCCTCGCCCACAACGACATCCCGCGGACGGGCTATTTACCCTGTTGTAAAAAATAGAAAAAAATAAGAAGGGGGCAAGGTTTCACAAATCGTTGAGCCAAGCTTCATGATTCGCTTCACTCCCTCACAGCGGCGTCTGTCCGGCGTCCGACAGAGATTTTACTGAACTTCGGGAGGAGTAGAGAAATGAAATTCCTGACTACCGCAGCCACCGCCCTGGCGCTGTCCGTCACCGCCACCGCAGGTTTTGCCGCCTGTGATGACGGTGAAATCGTGGTCAAATTTGCCCACGTCACCAACACCGACAAGCACCCCAAGGGGATTGCAGCCTCGCTGCTGGCCGATCGGGTGAACGAAGAGATGAATGGCGTCATGTGCATGGAGGTGTTCCCCAACTCGACGCTCTACAATGACGATCAGGTCCTCGAAGCGATGCTGCAGGGCAACGTCCAACTGGCGGCCCCCTCGCTGTCCAAGTTCGAAGCCTTCACCAAGCAATTCCAGATTTTCGATCTGCCTTTCATGTTCAAGAACATCGAGGCCGTCGACGCATTCCAGAAATCCGACACCGGTCAGGCGATGAAAGAGTCGATGACACGCCGCGGATTGCTGGGACTGGAATTCTGGCATAACGGCATGAAACAGATGTCGGCCAAGAAACCTCTGATGACGCCGCAAGACGCCCAGGGTCTCAAGTTCCGCGTACAGCCCTCGGACGTGATCGTTGCCCAGATGGAAGCGCTGGGTGCCTCGCCGCAGCCGATGGCCTTTTCCGAAGTCTATGGCGCACTGCAGACCGGCGTTGTCGACGGGCAGGAAAACACCTGGTCAAACATCTATGGCCAGAAATTCTTTGAGGTTCAGGACGGTATCACCGAAACCAACCATGGCATCATCGACTATCTGGTCGTGACGTCGGTGGACTGGATCGACAGCCTTGATCCGGCGGTGCGCGAGCAGTTCACGACGATCCTGAGTGAAGTGTCTGATGAGCGCAACTCCGCCGTGGGCGAAGTTGATGCAAGCGCCCGCCAGTCGGTTCTGGATGCCGGTGGCGTGATCCGTGAACTGACGCCCGAACAGCGTCAGGACTGGGTCGACACGATGAAACCTGTCTGGGACAAGTTCGAGGCCGGGATCGGCGCCGACAACATTGCCAAGGCGCAGGAATTCAACGCCTCAAGCTGATGCGACGATCTGGGCGGCCCGCGATGCGGGCTGCCCTTCCTGACGCTTCGAACGAAACGCATCTTGCTCCCGGAGAGAGATCATGTCCCGTCCGTCGCATGACACGGCTGGCCAGTCGGTTTCCACACTTGGCCGCGTGATCAACAACATCGAGGAGACCGGCATCGCGGTCATTCTCGGGCTGATGACAATACTGACCTTCATCAACGTGGTGCTGCGCTACGTGTTCAACAGTTCCCTGATCTGGGGACTTGAAGTCGTCCTGATCCTGTTCGCCTGGCTGGTGATCTTCGGTATCAGTTACTGCGTGAAAATCACCGCGCATCTTGGCGTCGATGTGGTCATCAACCTTCTGAAACCTGGTGGGCGGCGCATTCTGGCGCTGGTTTCAGGCGCTTGCTGCATTGCTTATGCGATGCTTTTGCTCAAAGGGTCGTGGGATTACTGGGCGCCGTTTGCGGCATTGCAGCCAACCGAAGGCCGCTGGTTCCCGCTTGGCTTTACCGAAGGCGTTCGGGACCGGGCATTCTATGTAACCGATCAGGTTCCGATGCTGGGAATCTTCCGCTGGCTGGAACCATTGATCAACTATGGCGATACCTACGAAAAGCTGCCGCGGGTCATCCCCTATTTCATTCTGCCTTTCGGGTCGGCGCTGCTGCTGTTGCGGTTCGTGCAGGCGTTCATTGGCGTTGCCACGGGAGCCCGTGAAAGTCTGATCGTCAGTCACGAAGCTGAAGACGCCGTGGCCGAAGCCGCAGCACAGAACAAGGAATAAACCGATGGATGTTGTCATTCTGTTTGCAATGGTCATTGGTTTTTTGCTGATTGGCGTGCCGATCGCGATTTCGCTGGGCCTCAGCTCGATCATCTTTCTTCTGGCCTTCTCCGATACGTCGCTGGCCTCGATTGCGCAAAGCCTCTATCAGGCGATGGCGGGGCACTACACGCTGTTGGCAATCCCTTTCTTCATCCTTGCGTCCAGCTTCATGTCTACCGGCGGCGTGGCCAAACGCATCATCCGCTTCTCAATCGCCTGTGTCGGGCATCTGCGCGGCGGATTGGCGATTGCGGGCGTGTTTGCCTGTATGCTGTTTGCGGCGCTGTCCGGGTCCTCGCCGGCTACCGTTGTTGCCATCGGCACTATCGTGATCGCGGCCATGAGGCAGGCCGGGTATACCCGCGAATTTGCTGCGGGCGTGATCTGTAACGCCGGTACGCTGGGCATCCTGATCCCGCCCTCGATTGTCATGGTGGTCTATGCTTCGGCCACCGATGTCAGCGTGGGGCGGATGTTCCTTGCCGGGGTCATCCCAGGCGTTCTCGCCGGTCTGATGCTGATGGTCACCATCTATATCATGGCAGTCCTGCGCGGCATGCCCAAGGGCGAATGGCAGGGATGGGGAGAGGTCTGGGCATCCTTCCGCGACGCGTTCTGGGGATTGATGCTGATCGTCATCATCATGGTGGGTATCTACGGCATCCCCGGCGTCACCGGCGCGATCTTCACGCCTACCGAAGCTGCAGCCGTCGCGTCTGTCTATGCCTTCATCATTGCGATGTTCGTCTATCGTGACATCGGCCCGCTGCGCCCGCGCGAGGCACGCAGTCTTTCCGCTGCGGCGGTGACCGAGGGACTGCCCGAGCCAAAGCCGCTGTCGCTTTTGGACAAGCCTCAAGCCCTGGTCACGGCGTTCTTCCACAGCGACACCAAGCACACGCTGTTCGATGCGGCCAAGCTGACCGTCACGCTGATGTTCATCATCGCGAACGCGCTGATCCTCAAGCATGTGCTGACGGATGAACAGATACCTCAGGCCATCGCGGGGTCGATGCTGAACGCTGGTTTCGGCCCGGTGATGTTCCTGGTGATCGTCAACGTGATCCTGCTGATCGGCGGTCAGTTCATGGAGCCCTCTGGCCTGATCGTCATCGTGGCGCCGCTGGTCTTTCCGATTGCCATCGAACTGGGCATCGACCCGATCCATCTGGGCATCATCATGGTGGTCAACATGGAAATCGGCATGATCACGCCGCCAGTGGGCCTGAACCTCTTCGTCACTTCCGGCGTGGCGGGGATGCCGATGATGAGCGTGGTGCGCGCGGCGCTTCCCTTCCTCGCCGTGCTCTTCGTGTTCCTGATCATGGTGACCTATATCCCCTGGCTTTCGACACTCTTGCCGACTGCGCTCATGGGGCCGGAAATCATCGTGAAATAACACAAAACCGGACTGCTGAACAAAGCCGGGCCTGATCCAGGCCCGGTTTTCACGGTCTCGCTGATCACGGCAATGTCATCGGAGGAAGACACCGGATGTTTGCCGTTGGCGAAATCCGTGTCAGGATGGCGCCATGCGCCCCAGTCTTACGACGCCCTCATGAAACGCCGCCTTGCCGCCATAATGGCCGCGGATGTCGTCGGGTTTTCGACCCTCATGAGTGCAGACGAAGACACAACCCTTTCCGCCCTTCGTGCGCACCGGGCCGAGGTGTTCGACCCCGAGGTCGAACGCTACGGTGGGCGGATCGTCAAGCTCATGGGAGACGGGGCGCTTGTCGAATTCGGCTCGGTGGTCGACGCCATCGAGTGCAGCCGTTCAATCCAAACCACTCTTCACGCCGGGGACGGGCCGATCAATCTTCGCATCGGCGTGAACATGGGCGACGTGATTGCCGATGGCGATGACATATATGGCGATGGGGTCAACATTGCTGCGCGACTCGAAACCCTGGCCGATCCCGGCGGCGTGTGCATCACGGCGTCAGTTGCGGCCTTGCTTGGCCAGGATGTTCGCGGACAATTCACCGACATGGGACCGCAGCAGATCAAGGGAAAAACGCGCCCGGTCGAGATCTGCAAATGGCACCCCTCAGGCACGGTTCAGGACGGGGAACCGCAGCGTCGGATCGACCGGCCAGCCATTGCCGTTCTGCCCTTCGCCAATATCGGTGGCGATCCCGAGCAGGAATACTTCGCCGACGGCCTGACCGAAGATATCATCATTGCGCTGACCCATTGGCGCACTTTCCCCGTCATCGCGCGCCATTCCTGTTTTCAGTACAAGGGGCGCGACGTGAACCTTCGCGATATCGGTCGCGAACTGGGCGCGACCTATGTGCTGGAAGGCAGTATTCGCAAGGCTGGACTCCGCGTGCGTGTGAGCGTGCTGTTGGTCGATTGCGCCACGGAACGTCACATCTGGGCCGAAAAATATGACCGCGACCTGTCCGACATCTTCGTGGTGCAGGATGAAATCGTGCAGAACATCGCCGCCCATATCGCGCCTGAACTCGTGGTGGCGGAGGCCAATCGTTCTTCCGGCCGCCGTGCCGAAGACCTCGAGGCGTGGGAAATGTGCATGCGTGCGTTGCCTTTGGTTCGACGCCGCACCGCCGAAGGGGTCGCCGAAGGGAGGAAGCTGTACCAGGAAGCCATCGAGCTGCGCCCTGACTTTGCCGAGGCCCACGCAGGGCTGGCAATGTCCTATAACATCGAGATGCTGACTGGGATGACCAGCGACCGCGCGGAAACCGCCATGCGCGCCATGAACGCCGCCAATCGGGCCATCGAATGCGACGAGGCATCCTCCTTTGCGCATCATGAACTCAGCACCGCATTCCAGTGGCTGGGAAGGTTCGATGATGCCCTGGCCGAAGCCCGGATCGCCGTCGATCTCAATCCCAACGATGCATATGCCCTGCACGCGCTGGGCAACAAATCCGATCTGGCGGGCGAACCGGATGGGATAGGGCTGATGCAAAAGGCGCAAAGGCTCAATCCTGCGGATGCCAGTCTGCATTCGCATCTGACATTCCTGGCCCGGGCACATGCCAACAGCAGCAATTTTCACGCTGCAGTGGACTGTGCCCGTCGCGCCCTGCGCCGGCAACCGGATTACGCGCCAGCCTTGTTCATCCTGGCGATTTCACTCTCCTTGCTTGAAAGGCTCGAAGAGGCGCGAGAGGCGCTGGACCGGTGCGAGGCGGTTCAGCCCGGTTTTGTCAAATCCCGGCAGAACTGGCAGCCATACAGCGATCCGGCCAGCAATGCGCGGCTGCGCGAGGGCATTCAAAAACTGGTAGGCGATGTGATCGACGGTTAGGTTTGACAGGCCTGCAAGCCATATACCCCTGAGCGCAGCGGAAAGTCTCAGATTGCTTCCAGTGCTGCGATGATTGGCGAGAAATCCGCCGCTTTCAGGCTTGCCCCACCCACCAAAGCGCCATCCACGTTCGGAACACCAAAAATGTCAGCCGCGTTGCCTGGTTTGACCGAGCCGCCATACAACAGCCGCACCGACCGCCCCACACCCGCGCCGAACCTGCGTTCCAGCCGCGTGCGGATGAAATCGTGCACCTCCCCGATCTGTTCCAGCGTCGGCACCTTGCCGGTGCCGATGGCCCAGATCGGTTCATAGGCCACCACAAGGTTTTCACCGGTCGCCTGATCCGGGATCGACCCCGACATCTGCCCCGCGATGATATCCAGCGTGTTGGCAGCCTCGCGCTGCGCCAGGCTTTCACCCAGACAGATCACCGCCGTCAGTCCGGCCTCCATCGCGGCGCGGGCCTTGGCCCGGACGGCTTCGTTGTCTTCCTCATGATCCTCGCGCCGCTCGGAATGGCCGACGATCACCGCTGTCGCGCCGGCGTCCCTAAGCATGTCGGCGCTGATATCGCCGGTATGCGCGCCCGAGGCGGCGGCGTGGCAATCCTGCCCGCCTACGGCAATGGCCGATCCGGCAAGTGTCTGGGCAGAGCGCGCAAGCAATGTCGCCGGAGGACAGATCAGGATGTCGACACCGGGGGCAGGGTGGGCCCGCGCCAGCGCCTCCAATTCGGCCAGCGACGCACCGGTGCCGTTCATTTTCCAGTTGCCCGCCGCCAGTTTACGCCGCATTCATCCGTCCCCGTCTTCTTGTCAAAACTTGGCCTTGGGGATAGCACCGGCGCGCACGGGTGACAATTGCCGCCATGCATCGGCGACAACGGCTGAAATCAACGCAAAATGAAATGCGTTCAGCGCTGCGGCAGGCTTTCATCGAACTTGATCGATTCCCCGCAACCGCAGGCGTCGACGACGTTCGGGTTCTTGAATTTGAACCCGGATTCCAACAACGAGACTTCATAATCGATCTCGGTCCCGAACAGGAACATCTGCGCCATCGGCGCGATCAGCACCCGCGCGCCGTCCTGTTCGACCACCTCGTCATGCGCCTCGGCTTCGTCGACATAGTCCATGGTATATTCCATGCCCGCGCAGCCGCCCTTTTTGACGCCGATGCGCAAACCTGCATGGCCGCCCTTTTCCATCAGGCGGTTGATCTGGGCTGCGGCCCGTGGGGTCATGGTCACGGCCTGCTTGCCGGGAATGCCGAACATTGCGGTCTCCGATTGTCGCGCGTCTTCCTCAATTTAGTGGCGCGGGCAACAAGGCTCAAGAGACTGCCGCAGAAATGATTCATTCCGTGTTCAGGATAAGCGATCAGAGAATTCCACCGCAGATCAGCGGAAGATGTATCCAGGCAGGAATACGATACCGAACGACATGGCCAACAGCACGATGACCGGCCAATAGGCCAGCATTGTGAACACCTCAAAGGTGAAACCGACATATTGCGCGCCACGGTTGAAATACGATGTGCTGGCGGGCTTCAATGCCGGATAGCGCGACATCACGGCCTGAAACGAATAGGAAACCATGCGGACGACCAGCATGTACAGGCCGAAGGTGACGACGAATATGACGCCATAAATCGTGAGTGGAACCAACGGCGGACCTACCTTTCACACCTTGCAGCACGCCCGGATTCACGTTTTCCTTTTACGTGCTGGCCGAGGAGGCGAGGCGAAAGCCCCTGCGCGGCCAACCGGATGCCGAACGGATACGACTGAAGATCGACAGCCCCCTTTTGCGATCATTGAGAGAAAGCTAACCGCTTGGTCACCTATTTCGCCAGAAAAAAGGGACACAATTTTGCCTTAAAATTGCCCAAATATCCATCAACAGGGACAATGATGTTGATTTGGCGCTAGAGTTTCCATTCGGGAAACAAAGGGGTTGGCAGTTGCCCACGCCGTGAACCTGACCGCGAATTCTCACTTGGAGTTTCCTGACCGATTCGCGGCATTGGAAATGGCAGAAAAAAAACGGACCGCCCCGGGCAGAGCGGTCCTCAGAACAGGGTCGCAATCCTTGGGGGGATGAACCAAAACGGAAAGACCCCACCGGCACGGCCAAAGCGTGACCGCCGACAGATTGGCAGTTGATTGTAACGGGTCTAAAACAAAGACGTAACAATATTGCTACGCCTCGGTAAGTTCCTGGATCTTCCGGTCAGTTACATAAAGCCAAGCTCAAGCCGGGCTTCGTCCGACATCATCTCCATGCCCCAGGGCGGCTCCCATGTCAGCTCCACGTCCACGCTTTTCACCCCCGGAACCGGCTCGATCGCGTCCACCAGCCATCCCGGCATGTCTCCGGCCACCGGACAGCCCGGCGCGGTCAGCGTCATGATGACCTTGACGTCATTCTCGGCATTGATGTCGACGGTATAGATCAGGCCAAGCTCATAGATGTTGACCGGGATTTCCGGGTCATAGACCGTCCGGCAAGCTTCCACGACCGGTTCGTAAAGCGGATGGTCAACGGAAGAGGGCGCAATCAGCGGCGCGCCTTCAAGCGGTTCGGTGGCGTGGGTCATCTGATCCTCGGGTCGGTTACCTGAGCAATTATATAGGGAAATCGGCAACCAGCGTCCAGAGGGGGCGGGGAAGTTCGGCCAATGGTGCGCTCATGTGTCCAACGCGATCCACAAAAAACCGTCGTCAACATGGGTCGCAAAGGTCTGCAAGGGTTTGCGGTTCTTTGAAATATCGCCCAGAAACTCCATGCCTTCGGATGTCCCGTCATCGTTCAGCAACTCGCACCACACGATGACCTCGCCGCTGGCCAGGTCGAACCGACTGTGATGCCAGCGGCAGACCACCTCGTCATCCCGCGCTTCGCTTTCGTCCGGGCGCAGCCGGTCGGGATCGTCCAGGTTCTGGCGGCGGTTGAACAGCGGCAGGTTGATATGCGGACAGGCGTTGTTGAACGCATAGAAGTTTTCGCCGCGGCGCAGGATCGCAAGGTCAAGCCTGGAAAACTCGACGATCCGAGTCTCACCATCCTTGATCGAGTCGACCTCGAAAACCCGCGTCCAGTTGCGACCGGCAAAACGCATCGTCTCACGGTCCGAGGTCGCATTCATTCGGGCCGCCGCTTGCGGCTTTAACTCGGAGATTTCGTAAAGGGTGGTGCGTTGCGACGTTCCGGGCAGCCTCACACGCACAAAATCGGTGGTTTCGACGCTCTCCTTGACCTGGTCGTGCAGCGCCTCCGACACCAGAAACCGGGTTCCGGCTTCCTTGTTGGCGCTCTCCACGCGGCTGGCCACATTCACCACGTCGCCAATCGCGGTCAGCCGCGCACTGCCGACCGATCCAACCGATCCGATGACCGCCTCGCCCCAGTGCAATCCGATCCGGGCGTCAAAATCGATGTCATACATGCTTTTGAAAAAGGGCTTCATCCGGTCGATCGCCGTCAGGCATTGCAATGCGGCGTTGACCGCGCGCAGGGGCGCTTCATTCTGATCGTCGATCCCGAAAATCGCCATCATTCCGTCGCCGACGAACTTGTCGACATAGCCGGAGTTGCTCTCGATGATCTCGCCCATCTGGGCGAAATAGCGGTTCAGCAGATGCATGACGTCATAGGGCATCAGGCTTTCGGATATCCCAGTAAACCCTTCGATATCCGAAAAAAACACCGCCACGTTCTTCAATTCCCCGACCTTGCGCTCGCCGCGCGCGTCAAGCTGGCTGGTCAGCATGATGTCGGTCTCATCCAGAACCAGCCGCCGAAACGAAATATCGCCAGAGGGGCGCAGCTGGCACGACAGGCGCACATGCGGGTCCAGCCCAAGCTGATCGGCCAGTTTTTGCTCCGGTTCCGACCGCTCGGGGCAATGCTCCAATCCGTCCAGAACCCAAATCCGGCAGGTTGAACATTTCGCCTTTCCGCCGCAGACATGGGTCAAAGGCAAATCAGCCCGCTTCGCCGCCTCCAGAAGGCTCTCGCCATCCCGGCACTCAAAGGACAGGTCGTCCGGATAGGATCGCAATATCGGCATGCGGTGGGCTTTCCGGGTTCATTCGCCGTGGTCTGTTTCACCAATCTAACACGGCCAAACCAGAAAGCGGAAAGATTTCGCAGGCCACGTGCAGCGCTAAACCAGAAGGAGAACTGGAAAAAAATCTATGCAAATGCTACAATAACCCCATTGTTTTGAGGGTTTGTACCATGCGCGTGTTTTTTCTTTTGATGGTGATGGCATTCCTGTCACCGTCTCTCCTCTCGCATTTCGCCCTCGCCCAGTCGGAGGACGATTACTCGCGCGATGAGGAAGAAGAGGAACAGCATAGTGGCGACAGCGGCGGCGGCGGCGGTGGTGAAACCGGCGGTGGCGGATGGGGTGGCTGCACGTACTGTGGCACTTCGGGCGGCGGTTGGAGCACCTATGGCTATTCCAACAGCAATTCCAACGGCTACGTGATTGTTCCGAAAAGCCGTGGGTCGCTTCAAATCACGCCGGTTCAACCTGCAACCCCATCGAGGCCCGCCACTGCCGTGCCGGATACCGCAGTCGCCGCTCTGCGTCCGCCTTCCGATCAGGGCCGGGCCACCCGAATTTTTGCGGGGCCAGGCATGTTCCCGCCCGAGCATTTTGCCGCTTATGCGATTATCTCGTTCAAATCCAAGCCCCTGCCGCAGGATCGCGACCGGTTTCTCAATGTATGTCGTGGCTATGTTGCGGCCATCCTTGCCTATTCCGAGGTCGAACAGCCACTGGATCGCCAGCTCGTTACTGTATGGCCAGTCAATCAGGACTACGTTGCCGTCGAGGCAATGGCGCAAAGCGATGAAGAAGGGTGCGCCAAAGCCGTGGATGACTATGGGCTGGGCACGTCGCTGAAGGCGCTCAACGATGCCCGCGCCGCGCTGACCGAGTCGGATATCAGCACATTGCAGGGCCACCGAGGGCCGTTCGTTCTGGCGTGGAGCCCCACGCATCAGAAAGGCGCTTCGGACGCCCTGATCCTGCGCATGGACCTGTCCGACGTTGAAACCGCAACGCAGGCACGCGAGAAATTCGAGGCCTGGCGGGACGAGATCGAGGCCAAGCAGGATCTCTGGATTGATGGCTGGAAAGAGGACAGCCTGTCCGACACAATCGGCAACTGGGCGGACAGATGGGGCAACGAGATCCTGTCTTTCCTCGGAAAGGACTGACGCGATGGATTGGCTGTCTTACGGGGCCTGGGGGGCTTTCGGCCTGCTTGCCGGTATCGGGTTGGTCAGCTGGGCCGCGCCCGACACAAACGCGGGCGTTGGTCTGCTGCTGGTGATCTGTCTCGCGGTGAGTCTGGTGATCCGGGGGCTTTGGAAATGGGGTACCGCCAAACCCAAGGCCGAGGAAGAGCCCGAAGGCGAGGGGTGATACTGCATCGCCGGATGCCGTTGACGTCACGCCGCAAAAGCTATTCAGCCCATGTACATTCGGATGGTGGAGCAATCGCAGGCACTTCGCGCCAGCGGTCGGGGGCATATTGTTCCCAGGTGATCAACTGGTCCTGTGCCCTTTCCAGCCAGCCGCGCCACATGCCAAAGAATTCCGCGTCGGACAACGGTCCGTTGTCGTCCCGATAGGTTTCGGCCCATCGCCACTGACAGGGGTCACCCATCCACTGCCTCAGTTCAGGCGGAACCTCCACCGACGCATTCAGAAACACGTTCCGCCAGTCGCTCTGCCGATCGAAAGCGGCGTCCGATACCAGCCAGGGCTGAATGAGATCGGAAAGCGGTTCGGCAAAATCGTTCTGGTAGGGGGCCGGTCCCAACGCATCCCAAAGGCGGATCAGATACAGGTGGAAATAGCCATAGACGGCCGCAACCAGGAACGGTGCGGCGTAAAAGAAAAGGCGTGTCGGAACCGAGACGTTGACAAGCGGAAGCTGCGTGGCCCGATCCACACCGTAAAAGTCGATGGCGTCCACCTGCATCAGGGTGAGGCCGACAAAAATCAGTGCGCCGAGCAACACGAACCAAGTGTTTCTGGCGTTACTTGTCAGTGCATTGATGCGGTCAATTTGATTTTCCATATCATCCTGACGGCACAAGCAACTTGGTCAAATGCCGACAGGATAACAGAATTTGGCAGATCCGGTTAGGGCTCAGCCGTTGATGTCGTCCTTGAACCGCTTTACTTGCCCATGGGGCAGGGCAAAGAGGCGGCGCAGGATCAGCCACGCGGCCAGCGACAGCACGGCAAAGATCAACAGTAGCACCGGCAACGAAATCGACAGGCCGGGAAGAACCAGCAGCAGACCGGTCACCGCTGCGCCGATGGCAAACCCCAGAAAGATGAACCCCGGCAACAGCACCTCGGCTATGGCCAGGATCAGCGCCCCGGCCAGCCAGATCCACCAGATGGACCAGAGCGGTTCGGTCATGCCTTGCCTCCTTTCAGCATCTTGAACGCATCGCCAAAGGCTTCCATTGCGTTGGCGGGCAGAACGATGGTCTGCTTGCCACTGCCATTGCCCAGCGCATTGAGCGCCTCGACCTGCTTCAGCGCCACCTGGTACTGCGCCGCCTCGATACCGTTCTCGCGGATTGCCTTTGCGACAACCTCGGTGGCATAAGCCTCGGCCTCGGCCTGAATGCGGCGGGCCTTGGCGGTCTGCTCGGCGGCATAAAGCTCGGCATCGGCGTTCAACTCGACGGCACGCTTCTGGCCCTCGGCCTTGGTCACTTCGGCGCGGCGGGCGCGTTCGGCGTTCAGCTGCTGCAACATTGCGTCGCGCGTCGCCTGATCCAGGTTCACGTCCAGAATTTCGGCCCGCGTCACTTCGATTCCCCAGTCATCGACCGCCGTCTTGACGCTTTCCTGGATGCGCGAGATCAGTTGGGCGCGGTTGGATTGCACCTCGTCCAGATCCATCTTGCCGATCTCGGCACGCACGATCCCCGCCACGGTCGTTGCAATGGCGGCATCGACATCACGGATGCGATAGACAGTCTTTTCCGGCTCCAGAATGCGGTAAAAAACCGAGGTGTCGATCTGCACCAGCACGTTGTCCTTTGTGATCGCATCCTGCGTCGCATTCGGCAGCTGGCGTTCCAGAATCGAAATCTTGTGCCGTGCAACGTCCAGAAACGGCACGATAAAGTTGATCCCCGGCCCAAGCACCGAATGCAGCCGCCCGAACCGTTCGATCACGTATTTCTCGGATTGCGGCACAATCTTGATGCCTTTGAAGATGATGATGACGACAAATATCGCCGCCAGAACGTAGATGATGTTCTGCGTAATAAGGCCAATGATCAGTTCTTCGGTCATATGTGTCCCTCAGTTTTTTGTATACCGTGGTATGCATTTGGTGATTGAGTCGCAAAATTTCAATACTGGTAGGAGGAGAGCGTCTGGTGGCGCAAGTCACCATTCCTGCGATTTGGCGTCTCCATAAAAGCCATGTGACCGTTTTGCATCCGGCCTTTGCCCGCCTTGGCCGGTGCCCAAAGGCGATTCGGATGCGAACCGCTTGCAATGCCGGGGCCAATCAGGCAAAGCCTGCCCGGTTCAGCGATCCGGGGCAAAAGACATGACCGAGCGTTTTTCATTCGACCTGCACGCCACCGACGGCAAGGCCCGTACCGGTGTGATCCACACACCGCGCGGCGAGATCCGTACACCAGCCTTCATGCCGGTCGGCACGGCAGCGACGGTCAAGGCGATGATGCCGGAAAGCGTGCGTCAGACCGGGGCCGACATCCTGCTGGGCAATACCTATCACCTGATGCTGCGCCCCACGGCGGAACGCATTGACCGTCTGGGCGGCCTGCACAAGTTCATGAACTGGGAACGCCCCATCCTGACCGACTCGGGCGGGTTTCAGGTCATGTCGCTGGCCGGGCTGCGCAAGCTGACCGAACAGGGCGTGACCTTCAAATCCCATATCGACGGCTCGAAACACGAACTGACCCCGGAACGGTCGATGGAAATCCAGCGACTGTTGGGATCGGATATCGTTATGTGTTTCGACGAATGCCCGGCATTGCCTGCCGACCGCGACCGCATTGCCGGGTCGATGCGGCTTTCCATGCGCTGGGCGGACCGGTCGCGCGAGGCGTTCGGTGACCGCCCCGGCCATGCCCTCTTTGGCATCATGCAGGGCGGGTTGGAACAGGACCTGCGCGAGGAAAGCGCCGAGGCGCTGAAACGGATCGGGTTCGACGGCTATGCCGTCGGTGGTCTGGCCGTAGGCGAGGGGCAGCAGGCGATGTTTGACTGCCTTGATTACGCCCCCGGTTTCCTGCCTGCAGACAAGCCCCGCTATCTGATGGGGGTGGGCAAGCCCGACGACATTGTCGGCGCCGTGGCGCGCGGCATCGACATGATGGATTGCGTTCTGCCGTCCCGCTCGGGCCGTACCGGGCAGGTGTTCACCCGGCACGGCGTTCTCAACATCAAGAATGCCCGCCACATGGATGATCCCCGCCCGCTGGATGAAAACTGTTCCTGCCCCGCCTGCCGGAACTACTCCCGCGCTTACCTGCATCACGTGTTCCGCAGTCAGGAGATCATCAGCTCGATGCTGCTGACCTGGCACAACCTGCATTACTTCCAAGACATCATGCAGGGCATGCGAGACGCGATTGCGGCAGGCACGTTTGCGGCCTGGCAGGCGGGATTTCATTCCCAACGGGCACAGGGAGATATCGAGCCGCTGTGACCATTACGACGAACAGGCTAGCGAGAAAATAGCCCCTTTTTGGGCTTTGCGTTCAGGTCAACACCGCAATCTTCAAAAAAGGAGCGAACGTCAGCAGTCAACAACCCACGACCGCTGGCGTATTGGGGCAAATCAAAACCGCCGCCATAGTTGATCTCCACGACCACAGGGCCGGCATTCGTGATCGCGATGTCCGTTGATTGATACCGGATCGGCGCAAACAGTCGGGCGGCACGGTTATTGAATTCTATCAACTCTTTCCAGCAAGGCAGTTGTCGCCCAATAAGCCCCGGGATAGTGGGATGATCGTCCAGAAATTCGGTTTCCAGTCCACGCAGCGCGACTGTCCGAATTCGACCAGTGCCGACATCGACCTCGCAGGCAAGGTTGCCCGGCCTCCAGAAGGCATCCGCAATGTTATTCCCCTGGGGCATTTTGATGATGGCTATTGGGTTGTGGACACCTGAAGGTGATACGAGGTTTACCATCCGAACGGTTGCGAGAGCCGAGCAATAATCTGAAAAATCAGCATGATTTTTCAACTCCCGTTGAAGGACATACGCATTGTTGCCGACAAAGCTTTCAATGAATTCCGAATAGCTCATCGGGTCTTGACCGGTACAATGTATATGGTCGTGATCTGCATGTTCGATGCGGAACGCGCCGAAACTGACCATACCACCGACAACTTTTCCAAACAGCGTTTCGCTCGCGTGCTCCGACAACACGTTGCGCAATTCGTCGGCGGACGAAATCTTTTTTGTTTTCGGATAAATTCGGGAGGAAGAATCAAGCACAGCAATTGTTTCAGGAACTGGCACACCGCCCGCCGACAGTATGGTCGCTGCGAGGATCTTGTCTTCGGCTGCGCCTGCCCAGCTCTGATCATTGCATTTATGTGTGATCGGCCAATGCAAATCGTTGGAAATGAATCGCGAACGTTCTTCTTCAGAATACCTGTCTAAGTCGTATAAGCCGTTGCGGACATATTCTACGAGGTTGATGCGATTGGGCGATTTGGCGAGCTGTCGAAACTCGCGGTGGATTTTCAACGGAGAGCGTCCCGTTTTCCTTGCGGCATAGGTCAAAAGCTCTTTGTCACTGCTGTCCCGAGCCGAATAGTAGCTTTGTTTGTCCAATTCTGTTGCGGAAAGGGTGCTTTGCTGGTTCATGTTGCCTGCCTTTGTTTCCGAATCTGCTACAAACTGTTTTCCGCCAATATAGCCAGAGCGGATGGCCGAATTGTGGCAGCTCCCAGATGCGCGTTTCAGTGGACGTCAGGAAGTCTCAGGTAACGCGCCTTGTGAAAAAATCTGCCAGTTGGCGGGTATTGTGGCTTCGATGGCGTTTGCACTCTTGTGATCCCGGTCCCACGAAGGCAAGGTGAGGTCAAACACCAGGGCAGCGAGCTTGAAAAACATCAACCGCAGTACCAGATAAAAGCATCCAATGTGGAGACGGGCCAATGCCGCCGATTGCTGGGGCCGGGTCGTCTTGCCAAGAATAAGGATAGAGCATGCAAGAGCCTCTGAATTCCTCTTACCCCGTCCTGCCGCTGCGCGACATCGTGGTGTTTCCGCACATGATCGTGCCGCTTTTTGTCGGTCGCGACAAATCGGTCCGGGCGCTGGAAGAGGTGATGCAGGATGACAAACAGATCCTGCTGTCCAGCCAGATCGATCCCAGCGAGGACGATCCTGACACCGACGGCATCTATGATACCGGTGTGTTGGCCAATGTGCTGCAACTGCTGAAACTGCCCGACGGCACCGTCAAGGTTCTGGTAGAAGGGCAGGCACGGGTAAAGATCACCGAGTTCCTTGAAAACGAAAACTTTTTCGAGGCACGGGCTGAATATCTGACCGAAATCCCCGGCGATGTGACCACCACCCAGGCGCTGATCCGCACCGTCGCGGACGAGTTCGAGCGTTACGCCAAAGTGCGCAAGAACATCCCCGAAGAGGCGCTCTCGGCTGTGGGCGAGACCGCCGAGCCCGCCAAACTGGCCGATCTGGTCGCGGGCCACCTGGGCATCGAGGTCGAACAAAAGCAGGACCTGCTGGAAACGCTGTCGGTCAGCGAGCGGCTGGAAAAGGTCTATGGTCTGATGCAGGGCGAAATGTCGGTTCTGCAGGTCGAGAAAAAGATCAAGACCCGCGTCAAATCCCAGATGGAGAAGACCCAGCGCGAATACTATCTGAATGAGCAGATGAAGGCCATTCAGAAGGAACTGGGTGACGGCGAGGACGGCAGCAACGAAGTGGCCGAGCTTGAGGCGAAGATCGCCGAAACCAAGCTGTCCAAGGAGGCCCGCGAAAAGGCCGAGGGCGAGCTGAAGAAGCTCAAGAACATGAGCCCGATGTCGGCCGAGGCCACCGTCGTGCGCAACTATCTCGACTGGATCTTGTCGCTGCCCTGGGGCACCAAGTCGCGCGTCAAGAAAGACCTTGGCCGTGCGCAGGAAGTCCTGGATGCCGATCACTATGGCCTTGAGAAGGTCAAGGAACGGATCGTCGAGTACCTCGCCGTGCAGCAACGGTCGAAGAAACTCAAGGGTCCGATCCTGTGTCTGGTCGGTCCTCCGGGCGTGGGCAAGACCTCGCTGGGCAAATCCGTCGCCAAGGCGACGGGGCGCGAGTTCATCCGCATCTCGCTGGGTGGGGTGCGCGACGAATCCGAGATCCGCGGTCACCGCCGCACCTATATCGGTTCGATGCCCGGCAAGATCATCCAGTCGCTGAAAAAGGCCAAAACGACGAACCCGCTCATCCTGCTCGACGAGATCGACAAGATGGGGCAGGACTTCCGTGGCGACCCGGCCTCGGCCATGCTCGAAGTGCTGGACCCGGAACAGAACAACACCTTCATGGATCACTATCTCGAGGTCGAATATGACCTGTCGAACGTGATGTTCCTGACCACGTCCAACAGCTACAACATGCCCGGGCCGCTTTTGGACCGGATGGAGATCATTCCGCTCGCCGGCTATACCGAGGATGAAAAGCGCGAAATCGCCAAACAGCACCTGATCTCGAAGCAGATCAAGAACCACGGGCTGAAAGCCAAGGAGTTCGAGCTGACAGACGAGGCGCTGACCGCGATCATCCGCACCTATACCCGCGAGGCGGGAGTGCGGAATCTGGAACGCGAGATTGCCAAGGTTGCGCGGAAATCGCTGACCAAGATCATCAAGAAAGAGGCCGACAGCGTCACCGTGACGCCCGACAACCTCAGCGACTTTCTTGGCGTGCCGAAATTCCGCTATGGCCTGGCCGAGCTTGAAGATCAGGTCGGTGTCGTCACCGGTCTGGCCTATACCTCGGTTGGTGGCGAGTTGCTGTCCATCGAGGCGCTGCGCCTGCCGGGCAAGGGCCGGATGAAGACCACCGGCAAGCTGGGCGACGTGATGAAGGAATCGATCGAGGCCGCGTCAAGCTATGTCCGGTCGATCTCGCCCAAGCTGGGCATCAAGCCGACGCAGTTCGACAAATGGGACATTCACGTGCACGTGCCCGACGGTGCCACGCCCAAGGACGGCCCCAGCGCCGGTCTGGCGATGGTCACGGCCATCGTGTCGGTGCTGACCGGCATTCCGGTGCGCAAGGACATTGCCATGACCGGCGAGGTCACCCTGCGCGGCAATGCCAGTGCCATCGGAGGTCTCAAGGAAAAACTGCTGGCGGCCCTGCGCGGCGGCGTCAAGACGGTGCTGATCCCGCAGGAAAACGAAAAAGACCTGCCCGAGATCCCCGATAACGTGAAGGACGGGTTGACCATCATCCCGGTCAGCCATGTGTCCGAGGTCCTGAAACACGCGCTGGTCAGCCAGCCCGATCCCATCGAATGGGACGAGGCGGCGGAAGAGGCGGCCGCAGCCGCAGCAAAAACGGCCAGCGAGTCGGGACCATCCGCAACCGCTCACTGAGCACGGGTGCAAAACTTTGAAAAGGCGGGCATCGCGGCCCGCCTTTTTTTGCTTCCACTTCAGGAATTTCTACATTCCCAACTCCCGCAGAAAGCTTCGCACCGCGACACCCGGCGCTGGCTGAAAAGTCGAAAGGTGTATCCGACGTATGCCCAGATCTACATTGGTGTTTAAATTATCTTACAGAATCAAGGAATTGCTGGTTGAAATATCGTGGCTTGGCCGCTGGCTTGCAATTTAGGAGGCACATTCAGGATTGGCCTCTTGCGAAGGTATGGAAGACGCTGTAATACCCGCGCCCATGGGTGATTAGCTCAGTGGTAGAGCGCTTCGTTCACATCGAAGATGTCAGGAGTTCAAATCTCTTATCACCCACCATCAAAACCTCGGTGAACAAGAGATTTCAGGTACGTGCGGAGTACCGAAGAGTCTCGACTTCAAAGTGACCCCGGCGCGGATAATGCGCCGGGGTTCGCTGTCTTACAGGCCAGGAAGCTTGTCCAGAACGCCGCGACGGCCAAAGGTGGTGCCGCGCGCATTGCCAAGGTTCATCCGCACGCCCACGCCGACATAGGCTTCGGTGTTGCTCAGGCCGAAAGCGTCGTAGCGGGCAGTTCCCAACTCGCCATAGATTTCAGCATTTTCGTTGAAGTGGTAGTTTGCACCGAACGAAAAGGTGCTAGCATCCAGAAAACCGGCGAAGTTGTCGATGTAGTCATAGTTCGCCGAAAGTTCCCATTCTTCGGTCACGAATCTCGCAACGGAGATGCCGAAAATGGAGCCGTCCGTACCCGCGAAATCGCTCAGATCCTGGCGGCCCAGATATCCCTCGATGGCGACCGGACCCGCGTCGTATCCGGCCTCGATGCCGTAGAAATCGATGTCCAAAGTACCCGCGCCGGTGACATCCAGCGAGTCCTGACCATAGAACGCACCCAGCGACAGATCTTCGCTGGCGTGGTAGTTCGCGTGAAGCGTAACGTTGGTGCCGGTTTCATCGATCTCGCGGAAGCTGTAGCCGCCAAGATCCAGCTGCAGGCTGAACTGGCGCGAAAAGGCAAGCTCACCCGAACCGTTTAGGTTGTATTTGCTGCCGAGATCATTGTCGGTAAAAGTCGAATACCCCAGGTCGATATACCCGCCGGTAACTTCCACCGCATGCGCGGCACTCGCCAAAAAACCGGCTGCGAAGGCACCGGAAACAATAATGTTTTTCAAGATTCTGCTCCTGATTTTTTTATGTGGTCCGGTCCGGAAATTGGCCGGCTCCACTGTCGCCGAAATATCTGCAACGTTCGCGCTCAGGTAGCGGGGGCGCGCAAAAGTTCAGCTCTGTTGCGCGGCGAGCACGATCCATCGGGGCAGCGGTTGTACAAAATGGAATATCGGGGGTTTTGATCTGTACATTTGGGACAACTCAACGAATTACGCGTCTTCGCAGATTGTCTGGTGGCCATCGAGGTCTGTCATCTGATTCCGGGGACACATCTTTGCGGAAAGGTGTTGGCACGGTGTCTTCACTCACTTCGAAGCGTCACAGGGTTGCGTCGAATGGGCGGTGTAAACATGCACCTCATAGCTAGAGTGTCACCTTGTAACAATCTGAAAATAAATGAAAATATTTTGTTCTTCCGATGTAAGGCGGGTCTTTCGCCCTTGTGGAGGTCGGGAATTTCTTGCCCCCGCTTGAAAAAAGTTGGAAACGCCGCTTGACGATGCACGGGCGTAGCCATAATACACCCCAACGTTCAGCAATGAACGGGCAGCGAGCGGTTGTAGCTCAGTTGGTTAGAGTACCGGCCTGTCACGCCGGGGGTCGCGGGTTCGAGCCCCGTCAACCGCGCCACCGCTGTCCAGCCCAGGATCCAGGCCAATGGGTTCAAGACATATGCGCGGTTGTAGCTCAGTTGGTTAGAGTACCGGCCTGTCACGCCGGGGGTCGCGGGTTCGAGCCCCGTCAACCGCGCCATTTCTTTCCCCTTAAGTAGCGCCAGAGTTGTGTTAGGATTTCCTTTACGTACCGAGCGTGAGGGAGAATGAGATGGCAATAAAGGTAAAGACTAAACTGCCGAAACCGTCCAAGAAAATGCTGACCGTGTCCGGCGTCGATTTTGAAGCGTTATCGACCATTCTGGACAAACGGCCAACCTGGGGCAGCTATAATGCCAACCCGAGCCTCATCCCAAAATACGACAAGTCCAAGAAGGTGACCGAGATCACCTTTTCCTTAAAGCCAGAGATGACGCTTTTGAAGTGGAAGGAGCAGTCAAAAAGCACCAAGGACCGGCAGGCCGAGTGGAACCGGATGGTCAAGGCTTTGGAGAAATATCTGGGAAAGTTGCACGCACTGGCACTGGAAGCCGCGGCCAAATCCATCAAGGAACTCGAAGGAATGGATCTGGACAAGTCAAGCTTCACCTCAGCGGCGAAAAAGATCAAAGAAGGCATAAAGAAAGCCTCACAGGACTATGACGACAAACAGTTGGGTGGCTACAAGCAAGGCGTTGAACTGAAAGACGTACCGCCCGATCCGGCAGAAGTGAAACGGTCGATCTCCAGCCCCAAGCTGGTCACATATTCCGTCGTTGGGAACACCATTCAGCAGGTGTTCGATAACCTCAACAAGCGCCAGTTCTGGGGGCGCTACCGTTCGAACGCATCGATGAGCGCCTCTTTTCAATTGGATGGCCATATCAAGACTATAACAATCACTGCCAAGCCGATCATTACCATGCCCAAGTGGAAAAACTACTCGAAGGGAAACAAGGGTCAAAAGGGCAGCTGGGACACGATGTGGAAAAAGCTGAAGGCCCACGAGGACAATCACCACAAGATTTTCAACGAATGTGTGGATGCCTTTGAAGCTGACCTGACCGAGGAAAACGTCAAAAAGGCAGACTTGCCTACCCATTGGAAAGACGAAACGCAAGGATGGCAGGACAAGCAGGACGCCTATGATTCACCTGGCCAATCGGATCACGGCAAGAACGAAGGCGTGGTGCTGGATATGTCCCACGACCCCTGACAATGAGGCGGGCACCGGCCAGAAAGCGGCCGGTGCCGACCGCGCGCTAGTTCAACGCATCCAGAATCCGCGCCCACGAACGGATGCCTTTGTGGAAGCTTTTGACATCGTACTTTTCATTCGGAGAATGGATGGCATCATCGTCGTTGGCATAGCCGACCAGCATCGAATCCAGCCCCAGAATGGATTTGAAGAACCCGACAACGGGAATCGATCCGCCCATGCCGGTAAAGACGGCCTCGCGGTCCCATTCATCCGACAGCGCGCCTCGTGCGGCTTCGAATTCGGGGCGGGTGATATTCATGACCGAAGCGCGTGAACCTTCCAGATCGTTGTCCCAAACGATCTTGGCATCTGGCGACAGGCGATCCTGAACGTGTTTGCGGATCTTGTCGCGCAGGGCGTCGGGATCCATGTCGCCGACCAAGCGGCAGGTGATCTTGCAATGTGCTTCGGACGGGATCACGGTTTTGGAGCCAGCTCCGTTGTAACCGCCCCACAAGCCATTGACCTCGAGCGTCGGACGCGCCCATTGCTGTTCCAGTGTCGAGTACCGTTTCTCGCCGTGGGCTTGCGAATAGCCGACGGAATTGAGGTATTCCGCCTCGTCGAAACCGCAACCTTCCCATTGGCGCAACTGGTCGGCGGGCACTTCATGCACGCCTTCATAGAACCCTTCGACAGCCACGCGCCCGGTTTCCTCGTCATAAAATGACGAAACGATCCGCGAGAGTTCGCGCAGCGGGTTCAGGCCCGGCCCGCCATAGTGGCCGGAATGCAGATCGATACGGGGTCCGACAATGGTAAACTCATCCTTGAGCATGCCGCGCAGTTGCGATGCGATCGAGGGCACGCCACGGGACACCATCGAAGTGTCGCAAACCAGCGCCAGATCGGCCTGGAGCTCTGCGGCGTTTTCCTGAAGGAACGGGATAAGAGAAGGTGAACCGGATTCCTCTTCGCCTTCAAAGAAAAAGGTGATGCGGCAGGGCAGTTTGCCGTGAACGGCCTTCCATGCACGACAGGCTTCGACAAAAGTCATGAGCTGGCCTTTGTCATCTGAAGAGCCGCGCCCGCGAATGACCTGCCCATGGTCGGTCTCTTC